>JAGLDP010000114.1 GCA_023145515.1 Bacteroidales bacterium | reverse complement strand
AGCAGCAATCCTTTTTGGAATCCTTGCTCTGACGCTTTCTTGTCAGACTAATAAACCTACAACTATGGCCGATCTTATTATTATCAACTCAAAAATCTGGACTGCCAACCCTGCTCAGCCCTTTGCTGAGGCTATGGCTATTGCAGGTGATACTATTCTTGCAGTTGGAACTACGCGAGAAATTCTAAAATATAAGAACGCTCATACTGAGGTTTTGGATAAGCCTGGTGAATTAGTTTTGCCCGGATTTATTGATAGTCATCTGCACTTTCTTACCGGTGGGTTTTCACTTTCCAGTGTGCAATTGAAAGATGCTGCTACAAAGGAAGAGTTCATTAAACGGATTAAAAAGTTTGCCGAAAAGATGAATCCCGATGAATGGATGCTGGAGGGATTCTGGGATCATGAGAATTGGGGAGGAGAACTTCCAACCCGACTTTGGATAGATGAATTTACTAAGGATATTCCTGTGTTTGTAAGTCGGAGCGACGGACACATGGCGCTGGCCAATACAGCTGCATTGAAGGCTGCCGGAATTACCCGGGATACCAGAAATGTTGATGGGGGTGAGATCGAAAGGGATGAGAAGGGGGATCCTACCGGGATTTTCAAAGACAATGCTATGTCATTGGTGAGTAAGCACATTCCGGATTATTCTGAGCTACAATACAGTAATGCCCTGGATGCAGCAATGACTTACGTTTCTAAACAGGGTGTAACATCGGTTCATCATATGGGTACTCTGGCCGATTTTGAGGTTTTTAAGACCAAGCAGGACTCCGGGAAATTGAAAACCCGCATATATGCCACGGCACCATTATGGCAGTATGAAAAAATCCTGAAAAGAAAATCTCAACTTGATTCTTCCGACACCTGGCTAGTGCTTAATGGGGCAAAAATATTTGCCGACGGATCATTAGGATCTAAAACTGCTGCATTCACTGAACCATATCTGGATGCCCCGGATGAAACCGGATTGTTGATGGATGATCCTAAGCACATGTTAGAGGGAATCCTGATGGCCGACAAAGCCGGATTGCAAATTGTTGTTCATGCCATTGGCGACAGGGCCAACCATTTCATCCTCGATTTCTATGAAGAAGCCATCAAACAAAACGGGCCACGCGACAGGCGATCAAGAATTGAACATGCTCAGCACTTACTTCCTGAAGATGTTTCCAGGTTTGGAGAACTGGGAGTAATTGCCAGCATGCAGCCCTGGCATCTGATGGATGATGGCAGATGGGCAGAAAGAACAATCGGATATGAGCGGGCCAAAACAACTTATTGTTTCAGGTCATTATTAGACAAGGGCGCTACACTTGCTTTTGGCTCTGATTGGTTTGTCGCTCCTCCAATACCGCTTGAGGGTATTTATGCAGCAGTTACGCGTCATACTTTGGATGGAGGCCATCCGGATGGATGGATTCCCGAAGAGAAAATATCACTTGAAGAAGCATTAATAGCCTATACTCTTGATGCTGCTTATGCCTCTTTTGAGGAAAATATAAAGGGATCGCTGGAAGTCGGGAAGTTGGCGGATTTTGTGATTTTGGACCAGAATCTGTTTTCTATTGCTGTGGAGGAGATTGCTAATGTTGAAGTGGTTTCTACTTTTGTTGGAGGGAAGCTTGTATTTCGTGACGCTGGTCGTGACACAGACTTCTCCTCTTCGACCCTGAAAACTGAGCTCTGATAACTGAAAACTATTATATTTACCGAGTGGAGAATAAGAAAACCAAAAACCTACGAGTAATTATTATTTTGATCACTTCCCTGATCGCAATCACTATTATTGTAACAACCATTGGTAGGGATTTATACCATGGAAGTGAACAGAGTGTATTGTCTTTTGCCATTGTGCATTTTTCAGGTTACCTTTTTTTCTTGTTAATGCCTGTTGAGATTGCCTTTGTATATTGTGTCAATAATCAGGACAGTATTATTCCGATTATCCTAATTGCACTAGGAACAGCGATTTCTGCTCAGATAATCGATTATTTTATTGGATACTTTGTGAGTTCAAAGTTCCTTAGCAAGTACATAGGTGATCGAAAAAGCGAGCGAGCCAAAAAGTATATTGAGAAATATGGATCATGGACCATCTTTGTATTTAACCTCCTTCCACTTTCATCACCAATTATTTGCCTGGCCTCAGGAATGCTTAAATACCGCTTAAGAGATGTTGTTTTGTATAGTACAGCTGGTTTGTTGATCAAATACAGTGTAATCGCAATAGTACTTATTTATCGATGAGTGACGCGGGACTTTTTCTTTTCTGAAAACTGATAACTGAAAACTTCTTATATTTTCGACATTAATCCGAAGAAGCCTTAATAAATACCTCCTGCTCAAATTGTCCGCCGGCAATTATCCTATACATATATATCCCGGATGTTAAATCCGTCAGGTCTAAATCTATTGAATGTGATCCTGCGTTCTGGGTGGGCAAAAGGATGTTCCTGACTCTCTCACCTTCTAAATTATATAGCTGAACTCTTACTTCTGAGGGTTTATGCAGGTGATACCTGATTTTACCTGACCCTGTGACCGGATTCGGATAGAAAACCGATTCAAATGGTTTATAATGATTGGTTTCCTCAATTCCCACCGGTGTACAGTCTTTAAACTGCACCCCATCCACCCAGAGAGTATATCCAAAATCCCAGGTGTCAGCATGAAACTCTACGTAATTGACCTGGTCGAGATCCATGTATCCTTCCTGAGAGCGA
Source organism: Bacteroidales bacterium (assembly GCA_023145515.1). Classification (GTDB taxonomy): domain Bacteria; phylum Bacteroidota; class Bacteroidia; order Bacteroidales; family UBA12481; genus JABHCC01. The sequence goes on along the minus strand of JAGLDP010000114.1, from coordinate 9,404 downwards.
ACAAATTTTGAAGTGCCTTTGAGGGGCATATTGTAATGTCGCCAACGATTATGAGCATTATTCAGGTCACTGGCCGGAATAGTGTACTGATAATAGCCATGATCAAAATTCCCAATCCGGATAAAAAATCCCTGAAAACCATATCTTGGATTTTTAATAGTTTTTATCCAGAACTTCAAAGTATCGTCTTCCGTCAAATTCCAAAAAGCAATTGAATCACCTCCCGGACGATAATTGATTCCTACATCCCATCCACGTGGGGTATTTAGCTTTACAGAGGCCTCTCCTACTTTGAAATCTAAAGAATCATATTCCAATGTTTCAACTCTGCGTTCTCCAAATCCCGGATCGGCATAGACATTCCACACAGCATTTGGTTCAGCCATATCACATGGGGGCTGATACATCATTTTGGGGGCAAGACCGTCAACAAAGGGATACCAATTGATAGTTCCTCTCATTTTGCGGATAATCAAATCTCTGCCGGTTGGATTATACTGATTATCAGGGGCATATATTTCATTCTCAGTCATTGCCTGGATAAAATAGGAAGTTGGTGCATTGAAATAATTGCTTGTAATAGTATCGTTTTGCGAATCACCTTCAAGGTAAATATCAGCCTTTTGATTATGGATGAAATCATTGCTCTTCGCCACCAGATGCTCTGTATTAATAGCATGTATTCCCCACATATTGCTCTGGATCACATTATCATATATATAGTAACCATGCGAATACTGATCTCCGTACGGTGCAATCACTCCACCTTCCCAAAGCTGTATACCATAAGGATTCTGACGGATTTCATTTCCTCTGATTGTGTTCTCAAAACCACGGTCAACAGCAATACCGGCAGTCAGGTTTCCTATTATCTCGTTATCCTCCACCATGTTATTAAAACTATAACCCAACCAGAGTCCGTAATGACTGAAATTGCATTTGTTATCAATGAACACATTACCGTCAGCAAAGGTAGCTTCAATGGCATTGTGTGGAGAATATGAACAATCGTTGTGCGCAAAATAATTGTTGTTCGGAATATGATGATATTCATATTGTCCGAGGAAAATCCCATCACCAGAATAAGTCAGATCATTATACTCAACAGTGTTATTGTTTGAAACGATCAGCAGGATAGCTGCACAATCTGAAGGATCTGTTATTCGATTCACATGCGAGCAATCATTGTGATGAATGTTGCAGTTATCGGTAAAGTTCATTCTGATGCCGAAACCACAATTCCAGTTCAGTGTATTATCATGAATGTGGATGTTTTCACAATTATACATCGCTATCCCATCATTTTGCTGAACCATTGCGTTAGTCATAATTTCAGAATCACGACAATCATCAAGAAGCACTCCTCCTCCCAGAGCCTCCCCTGTTCCTGTCCAGATAAAAATCCAGCCGAGAGTATCTTTCTGATTATAAGAGAAATTGTTATTCTCGATTGTTAGTCCGGAACAGTTCTTTGCCCTGATAGCATAGAAGAACCCACTGGCTGCAGAAAAATTCTTGATTGTAACATTTGTTGAATTCTCAAGGTAGATCAGGTATCCCGTTGTATCCATACCAGAAACCTGAACATCACTTCCATCAATCGTAACATCGTTCTTATTCACAACCCGCAGAATTCCATTGTTGTTGATATCCTGAATCTGATATTCCCCCGGGTTGATTTTGATATTTGCCCCCGATTGGATTTCTGTATTATCAGCCAGGTTGATTACGGTCTGACCTGCAGCAGGAATGCTCAGTAAAATATTTGTCAGTATTAGCAGAGAAAAAATAAATCTACCCATTGTCATCATTTTCATATTTATTAACTTATTTCTGTGCTCAGTCATCCGAGTCGAGTAAAGGTATTAAGTAATTGGCAAATTGACTAATTGGCACATTGGCACAGAAACCCTACTTTTAGCCAATGATGTTTCTTAAAGAAATACTTCACAGAAAGCTGAGTTTCATTTTTACTCTTGCTGGTGTTCTGGCAGCGGTTACCTTAGTGGTTTCATTCTACACTCTCACGAAAGCAACATGGAATGAGACCCGCTTATTAACCCGGGATATGGGATTCAATCTCAGAATCATCCCAACACAAACTAATATGGATGAGTTTTGGATTAATGGATATTCTGAAAATATCATGCCAGAACAATTCTTACAACGTTTAGTTGATCAAAACTCTGTTAACTATGCTCATCTCACTGCAAGCTTACACAAGCAAATAAGCTGGGAAAATCAAAAAGTCATTTTGAGTGGAATATCTCCGGATGAGATTGAACCTGGTGGAGCCAGAAAATCAAAAATGATTTTTGCTATTCCTTCCGGCACAGTAATTCTTGGATTTGAAGTAGCCAACAAAGCAAGCATTCAGAGAGGTGATAGCATTCAGGTTTTGAATACCGCTTATCTGGTTGACAAAATTTTGGCTGAGACAGGTAGTCTTGATGATATTCGGATATATTTTGATCTAAATGAGCTTCAAACTCTTTTGAACATGCCAGGTATGATCAATGAGATCATGGCTCTCAATTGTATGTGTTCAACAAAAGGAGATAATCCATTGGAGACGCTACGCACAGAGCTTGGAAATATCATTCCAGAGGCTAAAGTGGTTATGAACAGTACTATTGCAGTGGCAAGGGAAAGACAAAGGAAGATGGGCGACAAATATTTCTCTATGCTGGTTCCCTTATTTCTTATTATTTGTATGCTATGGGTAGCAATCTCAATTCTCAATAATGTAAATCACAGGCTACAAGAGATTGGAATTTTGAGAGCTCTCGGATTCGGTAGTGGAAGAATTGCTATTATCTTTTTTGTCAGGGCAGCATTAGCTGGATTTCTGGGTGCCATACTAGGTTATTACCTGGGTACTGAGATTGCTAAAAGTTTTGGTCCTGACATTTTCAAAGTCGCGCCAAATTCAGTCAAAGAACTCCCTGTCTTGTTATTCTGGTCTGTTTTGATTGCACCTATCCTGGCTTGTGTTTCTGCCTCTATCCCAATTACATGGGCTCTTAGCAGAGACCCTGCTGTGACACTTAAACAGGACTAACATCATGATTGAGCTCAAAAGCATAAATAAGTCATTCCAGAAAGGAAAAAAACAGATTAAAGTACTTTCTGATTTCGACATTAACATCAAAGAAAACTCCTTTTCGATCATAAAGGGTCAAAGCGGATGTGGTAAATCAACGCTCCTTTTCACCATGGGAGGACTTCTAAAGCCTGATTCCGGAGAAGTTAAGCTCCTGGGTCAAGATCTCTATCAACTGAATCAATCATCGAGGAGAGTTTTTACTGCCAAAACAATTGGATTTGTCTTTCAGTCTTATCACCTCCTCTCATACTTGTCAGTACGCGATAATATCCTGGTTCAACAAAGGCTTTCTTATATTCAATTGGATTTAGATCTTATTGACGATATGATTAACGAATTGCACTTGCAGGATAGGTTGAATCATAAGCCGGGTGAATTATCAGCTGGTGAAAAACAAAGAGTTGCTCTGGTCAGGTCTCTTGCTGCTAATCCTAAGCTGATTCTGGCCGATGAACCAACGGGAAATCTCGACCCTGAGAATTCAGAAATTGTTTTGTCTTTTCTCAAAAGATTTCAGCAGAAAGGAGGCACCATAGCCATGGTATCACATAGCTCTGATGCCGATCAAATGGCCGATCAAATTATCCATCTTAAAAAATGATCATCAAAAACATGCGACAATTATTAACCTTCTCTATTCTATTGCTACTGCTGACAGCTTGTTCTCAAAATGACATTACAAATCCGGATGATTGGCCACAGTATAAATATGACAATTACAGGTCAGGTGTATGTAATGTTAAATTAGATTTGAATTCATTAGACCTGGCATGGAAATACACGGCTGATCACAATCCTGTTCCTGCCTGGTACGGACCTGCATACGAAGATGCCTATGCCAATTCTGGTCCTTTACCCTCCATGCGTGATTATGACCTGGCATATTATCCTATCATTGTAGGTGATAAGCTCTATTACGGATCAACTTCTGATGATGCTGTTCACTGTTTGGATAATCAAACCGGACAAGAATTATGGAGATATACAACAAATGGACCAATTCACATTGCACCGGTTTATGACTCAGGAAAGCTATACTTTGGATCAGACGATGGATATGTCTATTCGATCAATGCGAAGAATGGTTATTTGAACTGGAAATACTCTCCATCAGATGCACGCCAGGTGAAAGTTTTGAATAATGGTCGTTTGATTTCTTATTGGCCTATCCGAACAGGTGTTTTGCTTGAAGATCAAAAAGTGTATTTCGGAGCCTCATTATTACCCTGGAAAAAATCATACTTCTGTGCTATCGATCAAAAGACCGGTACAGTTTCAGGTGATGGCTGTTATGTTCGTGAAATGAATGACCTTACAATTGAAGGGTCAATGGCCTCAACAGGTGAAAAATTAATTCAGCCCCAAGGCAGAATCGCTCCGGCATTTTTTGACAAAGGCACCGGGCAGCGGCAAGGCAGCTTGCCTGGCTCAGGTGGTTGCTTTGTTCTGGTCACAAAAGATAAGCATATCATTCATCCCCAAACATCGCGCAAGAAAAGTTTGCATGAATTGTCAAGTGATGATCAGCCTGATTTCATGACTTTCAATGGAGGCAAAGAGATTGTAGTAAAAGGAGATACAAGCTTCGTATTAACTGACAATTCATTGTCTGCTTATGAACGTAGTACAAAAAAATTGATTTGGTTGCGTCGCGATTTTCAAGCTCACAGAATCATTCTGTCTGGCGATTATCTTTTTGCCGGAGCATGCGATATGGTGTACGGTATATCTACACAAAATGGATTGTCGTTATGGGAAGCACAAGTGCAAGGAACCGTATTTGCACTCGCTGCAGCCCGGGGTGGATTGTATGTTTCAACCGGCGAGGGACATATTTATTGCTTTAAAGAAGGAGGAGCAAAAAATCACTTATTTGCACAAAATTTTCATAAAAAGCCCGCAATAGAAGAACATAATGAATCTCCAGTCACCACAGAACACCTTAAGCCACTTAAACTATATATAGGTCCTTTTGTCGAGCCAATATCCAGACAATCAGTCTCAATTCGATTTCAGACCTTAGAGAAAATCGACTGTACATTAAGCTGGAGCCTTGATAATCTGGAAGTTGAAACTCAAAAATCTATAGCTGCAACTAATCATCAGTTTACTTTACCTGTTCGTAAAGACTTTAGGTACACAGGAGTAATAACTACATCTGATAATAGATCACTCAGCTTTGAATATGACAATTTTTTTAATTTTGAGAGTATTGAGCAAACCTTGCCAACTGCTGAGAGTATTAGTGCAAATGAAGAAGTCTTGATCTCAGAATTGCTAAGCAGCAGTAAATTGGGTGCAGGAGTTTGTTTTATTCTGGGCACCTCCAACTCAAGCATCTCTAATGCAATTTTAAAACTATCTGATCATCCAATCATCCAAATAGATAAATCCAAAAGTGGGATCAGTAAACTACGAAAAAAGCTGATTAAGAATAAGATTTATGGTCCCGATTGGGCAGCCTACACAACTTCTGACATTTCTCTGAACCAAATAAGATCAAATCTTGCAAGTGCTATTTGGCTTGAATCAGCAAAACTGTTCAACCCTGATCAGCTTATTGAGCTGTTGGCACCCATGGGAAAAGCAATAATATGCGGAATGGAAATTGATTCTGATTGGTTTTCTAAAGCTAAACTGGCTTGGCAAGTTGAGTTTGAAGAAGTTAATAATACACTGGTCTTAACTAAAAAGACAATCGAAGATCAAGGAGAATGGACCCATCAATATGGTCGTCCCGATAATTCTGCCTTTGGAGGTGAAAGCCTCTGGGGTTCTACTACAACTGAAGAATTTGACGTGCAATGGATGGGAAGACCGGGTCCTAGGTTTCAAACCGACCGCAGTGGAAGAAAACCATCGCCCTTATCCATATCCGGAAAGCTTTTTGTTCAGGGGAACGAGAGAGTTATTGCGCTGGATGTATACAATGGAGCCATTTATTGGGTAAAGCATTTCCCTGGATTTATCAGGATGAATATCCATCGTGATTGTGCCAACTGGGCAGCAGATGAAACTCATCTCTTCATGAGCATCAATGATAAAATCCTTAAAGTAAATCAGGAAGACGGACAAATAGAAAAGGTCATCTCTGTGGCTGACCACATGGGCTTGGAACCTGGTTTTGTGAGTGTTGTTAATGAGTTTATCATCGGAAGCACATCTCCTTCAGGATCGCATTACACTGATTATCACGGAGGTGCTGGCTGGTACGACTGGGCAGAGGGACCAATGGCAGAGAAGGTTATTAGCACTTCACTATTCAAAAAATCGAAAGTCAGTGGAGATGATATCTGGAGATATACACCCAAAGGCCTGATCATAAATGCAACAATAACGATAGCAGACAATAAGGTATATTTTGTAGAATCAAGAACATCAGAGTCAAAACTGTCGGAGAAAAAAAGAGGAAAAGATGAGATTTTCTCGAAGATTTATCTGCTTGCTATCGACATAGACAGCGGACAAACAATATTTGAGAAATCATTAGATCATCATCCTGGAAAAACAGCGTACAGTATGGCTGCAGGAAGTGGCAAACTGGTTGTGCTATCATCAGGCGATGGTAACTACTATCTCTACACCCATTCTGCTCACGATGGTGAGCTAATTTGGAGAGAAGAGCTAGCATGGTTTAATGGTAACCACGGCGGACACTTATCGAGGCCTGCAATCGTTGGAAATAAGCTGATCGTAAAGCCAGCAATATATGATTTGAATACAGGAAATCAGCTTGATTATAATGTACCTAAGTCAGGACATGGATGTGCTAGTTATGCTTTGACTGAACAATCCATCTTGTATCGGGGTGGCAGTGTAACTCAATTCAATTTTGATACCCGCGAATTCTCGAGATGGGAACGATTAAGACCCGATTGTTGGATTAGTACTATACCGGCACAAGGGATGATTTTGTCTCCTGAAGCAGGAGGTGGATGCAGCTGTGGTAACTGGCTGGAAACCTCAATGGTTATGGCTCCCCTATCAAGGGCACCAATAACAATTGCAAGGGCAGGAAAAGATCACTTAAAAGATTTCAAAGAAGAAACCTATGGCACATACAATCTGCAATACCTTCCCAATGAATTCACAAATCAAGCAAAAGTTGAGATCAAGATGAAGCCTGGTGTTAATATGGAAGTGTATTATACATCAGACGGATCTGTTCCAACAACAAAATCTGAGCGCTATTCTAATCCATTTTTGATTTCTAACAGCACCCAGGTCAGAACACTAGTTATTGTGGATACAGAACAAGATAAACAGCTGTATTACCGAAACAAAACCTTTACAAAAGTAAATTTGGATAACTAAATGAGAAAGATTCTTCTGATTGCCCTATTGTGTTCCAGTGTAGTATTTCAGTCTATAGCTTGTCGCTATACTGTTCGTGAAATTGGGTTTTCAAGTTTGTCTAACTCGCTCTACTCTATTGTAATAATCGACAATGCAGTTGATCCTACACTCTCTATATACACAGAGCTCCGAGGCAGCTTAAGAGATAGTAATATCGGCCTGATCATTCTGGATCCCCTCAAAGACCAGGATCACCCTGCTTTGAAAGCAGCAACGAAATCAGGATCATCATTTCCGACTACTGTATTGTGGGCTTCAAATAACAGGGTGCTAAACTTTGGAAACAGCTCCATTGAATCAATTATTGATCAGGTTTTATCCTCTCCACTTAGGAAAGAGCTAACTGAACGATTTTACAATCATTTTGCTTTTGTTATTCTATTAGAATCAACACATTCAGATCTGAATACAACAGCCTCTAAGTTGCTGGAGAACTCATGTGAAAACATTAACAATCACATGCCTAACATGCCGAAGCAGGTAACTAAAGGAGCAGAACTCATTCGAATTACTCAGTCGCAATTAGAAACAGAAAAAGTAATGCTTTGGGCTTTGGGAATAGACGATATTATCAAGACACCACAGGCATTTATTATATATGGCAGAGGCCGAATTATTGGAGGCTTGATGGCTTATGAATCTATTCTCAATCATGAGGTATTAAAAAGATTAGCCATGATAGGAGCTGATTGTGAATGCGGATTAGATAGAAAATGGATGCTTGGGCCTCAGATACCAATGGAGTGGCCAGGAGAAGTATGCCAACAACTAGCCGATGAACTTGGATTCGATGTGGATAATCCTATGGTTTTAGCCGAAATGAGTCATATCTTATCAAAAGAACAATTAACAAATCTACAAACAGACATTAGTTTTGCTCCTGATGAGATTGATTTAGATAAGTTTTTTGCTACAGATTTAGAAGCAGATAGCACAAGTTATGACGAGCCTGAATCAAAAAATTATTTTGCACTCATAATGATCGCAGGGGTCTTGGTGATTCTAATTCTGATTGGGAGTATCATCAGAAAAATGCGCTGATTGTATTTACCCAGTTTCGCTGATACGCTTTAGTCGCTCGTAATTCACCACCTTCAGATTTTTCCCATCCAAAGCAATTAACTCCTCCTCATTAAACTTTCTGAGCATCCTGATAACAGTTTCAGAACTCATACCCGACAGTTCGGCTAATTCTTTTCTGGAAAGGGGCAATTCAAATTCTGATTTTTTGAAAACACGATCTGATAAACACAGGAGAATATCTGCAAGCCTGCCATAGGCCTGCTTGTGGGTAAGGCAAAAGAATCGGCCGTATATTTGAACGCTATTGGCACTAAGAATTTCAATTACTTCTCTGGCAAACTCACCATTTTTGGCAATTAACTCTCTGAAAACCTTAACATCAATCTGTTTGATCTCGGTTTCTATATAAGCCTGAGCTGAATATCTGTAGGTATTTTGCTCCTCAGAAACTGAAGCTAATCCTAGTAAATTTCCACCAGGAATTATCTTAAGAACCAGTGTACTCTCTCCATCATCAATAAACACTTTTACAAGTCCCTTTGTAACAAACATAACATGAGAAACAAAACCTCCCTGCTTGCAAATGATCTCTTTCTTGCTGTAATTAATCGTCACAGAGTGTTCATCCAAATACTTTTGTTCCTCCTCGGTAAGGCGGTCAAAACATTTGCAGGGATAATCACTGATTGTACAGCCCGTAAATTGATTCTTCAACTCCATATCAAGTCTTTCCTGTCATCTTGCACAAATCTACGAAAAAGTCAGTGATAATAATGATCTACATCAGTTTTTTTGCTATCGCATAACACATTGTTTTAGAATTAACATCAGTTGTATCTTTTGCTGGAATCCATTCGAATCCGGCATCTTTACATCAAGACATAGTGGATTAAACACAACTCAATAACAATAAACAATG
>JAGLDP010000113.1 GCA_023145515.1 Bacteroidales bacterium | reverse complement strand
AAGATAGATATATGCAGCACCCTTTTCTGGAAAAACCTTCATTCTCGACTCCAGACTAAAGCCTAATAATTTAAACCTGTTCTCTGAGTACTGATTATATATCTGATCAAAGGCCATATCCTTATCAGCGCCAGCCTCCATCAGCTTCATCACAACACTAAATACGCCAGGATAAGAGCTAGCAACTTTAAATCCCAGGGTATCAGTAATAATTCCAGTCAGCATACATGTTGCATTATCTTTATCCAGATACTCGATAAAACCAGCCCATTCTAAAAAATTATAGATCAACTCTGAAGTACTTCCACTACTATGATCAATGGCTGATATTGTTGTAAAACCCCCTGAACCAGGGTGATGATCAATCTGCAAACTCAGTCCATTAAATTCTGACAATATACTTTGCATGTCACCCATTCTATCAGGATGACTAAGATCAAGAATTATGAGAAGATCAGCTTCTTTCACAAGTCTCAGCACTTTTTCTGCCTGAAATTCATAAACTGTAACTTTCTTATAACCGGGGAGCCAATTAAGAAAGGAAGGAACCATATCAGGAATAACAACCTCCACTTGATGTCCTGCATTTTTCAAAGCACCAGCAATACCCAGGGCTGAGCCAATAGCATCTCCATCGGGATTTTTGTGGCTTGCAACAATAATCTTATGTTTGCCATTTAAAATGGATAATAGAGAAGATTTATTTTCCTCTGAGATATTTTGAAAACATTTTCTAATTTCGCCAGTCATAATAATTCTTAAGAAGTAATAACAAAGAAACACAATATTAGCATGAGTCAAAAAGGAAACATCACTTTCACCATGATCAAGCCTGGTGCGATAGCAAATGAGCACATGGGTTCTATTATGAATATGATCTCAAAAGCAGGCTTCTGGATTGCGGCCATTAAGTTTATTAAGCTTAGTCAGAAGCAAGCTGAAGAGTTTTACTTAGTTCACAAAGACAGACCATTTTATGGTAGTTTGGTTGAATTTATGACATCCGGACCAATAATAGTAGCTGTTTTGGAGAAAGACAATGCCGTTTCAGACTACAGGAAACTCATAGGAGCAACAGATCCTTCCAAAGCTGAAGATGGTACTATCCGCAAGATATTCGCTGAATCTATTGAGCGCAATGCGGTTCATGGATCTGACAGTAATGAGAATGCAATAATTGAAGCTGACTTCTTTTTTGCCAGGAGTGAAAGGTTTGATCGGATTATCTAAGAATAATTTCATCAATCAGGGGCTTGCTGAATCGTGAGTTAAGCTCCTGAATCAGACCGTCGCGAATCATACTAATCTCATTTCTTATTACTGATGATTCGATTCTGACAAACATTTTACGATTGTTTATTACTACTGATTTGGTTGCTCTGGCCACCATTTTTCCGGTAATCTCATACCATAATCGCATCATTTCTTGTTCTTCAAGCTTTGAATCCAGCTGGTTTTCCTTAAGAAAATCCTGAACAACGTTCTTTATTGAACGAGTGTATGTTCTACGAATTACCATTCTCAATCCTTTCTATTCCCGAATTATCAACCATAAACACCCTATGCTCAACAGGTATTTGTGAAAGAATTTCCGAAAGATGCTTCTCATTAGTATCAGTAATAAATGTTTGTCCGAAATGATCTTCACTCAGCAACTTAATAATTTGAGTAACTCGTTTAGAATCTAGTTTATCAAACACATCATCAAGTAAAATCAAGGGATTGATTTCACTTATCTTCTTCAGAAAATCATATTGAGCTAGTTTCAGAGCCAATAAAAAAGTTTTTTGTTGCCCCTGAGATCCCTGACGTTTTATTGGAAAACCTTTTAGAGTTAGTTTAAGATCATCCTTATGAATCCCAACCGTTGAATATTGAAGAATCCTATCTTTTTCCCTGGCTGCTATAATTTGCTCATACCAGTCACCCTTACTTCCCTGAGTCTGATATGCCAAATCCACAAGTTCATTACCTTGTGAAATGTAATTATAATAGTATTGAAAGATAGGTGACAATTCATCAATAAAAAGGCTTCTTGTCTCATGTATCTTTGCATTCAGCATAGCCAGCTGCTGATCCCATATATCCAATGATTCCACATCAAATCGTCTGTTACGGGCAAAATCTTTTAATAGTTTGTTACGCTGAAAGAGAGTTCTGTTATACTTAATCAGGTTATCAAGATACTCTCGGTTAAATTGAGAAATAACACCATTAATATATTTCCGGCGTTCTTCACTACCTTCAAGAATTAAAGAAGAATCTGCAGGTGATACCATTACTAATGGAATAAAACCGATATGATCAGCTAATCTCTCATACTCTGTATCATTACGCTTAAATTGCTTTTTATTGCTTCGCTTTAATCCGCAGTAGATTTTCTCTGTTTCTGAGTTTTTTCTGAACTCTCCCTGGATAACAAAAAAGTCCTCTTCATGACGAATATTCTGACTATCGGATGGATTAAAATAGGATTTACAAAAAGACAAATAGTAAATCGAATCAAAAAGATTGGTTTTCCCTACTCCATTGTGTCCAACAAAGCAATTAATGCCTTGGCAAAGTCCGATATCCAACTCGCTGTAGTTCTTGAAGTTGATAAGATTTAGTCTTTTCAAATACATACTTTTCGCTCTATTGCTCAGGTAAAGCACAAGTATATGGATTTCATTGGTTTTGTACTCAATTCAATGAAAATTTTTTTCAACTATTTATTTCCTTAAACGAAGTAAAAACTCTAAATTTGCGTGCTTAAATAAAAAATGTATGGTTAGCAAGAAGAAGAGTCAGGAAAATCAAAATTTAGAAGCTGTAGAAACAGCTTTAAGTCGCACAGAGATGTTTATTGAGGATAACTCAAAACTATTCTCTTACCTGATTATAGGAGTTATTGTTATTGCAGGAGCCTTTATTGGAGTTAAAAAACTCATTATTGCGCCAAAACAAACAGAAGCAAGTGCACAAATGTTCATGGCAGAACAGTACTTCGAGCAGGATTCATTTAATTTGGCTCTGAATGGTGATGGCAACTATCTGGGCTTCCTTGATATTATTGATGAATACAAGATTACTAAGGCTGCAAAACTGGCAAACTATTATGCTGGTATTAGTTTCTTACAAATGGGACAGTTTTCTGAAGCCATTGAGTATTTATCAAAATTCTCATCAAAAGATGAAATGATAATGCCTATTGCTACAGGAGCTATTGGTGATGCTCATGCTGAGTTGAATGATTTTGACAAAGCCATTGAGTATTATCTGAAAGCTGCAAATATGAGGAATAACGAGTTTACTAGTCCGCTCTATCTCCTCAAAGCCGGTGAATTACTGGAAACTCAAGACAAAGCTCAAAAGGCATTGGATGCTTACAATATAATTAAGGATGATTATCCTGACTCCAATGAGGCCAGACAAATACCTAAGTATATTGAACGGGCCAAGCAAAAGATTTAATACTATTTCTTCTTCTTCTTAGGTTGATTCAATTGTTGTCTTTCCCTAGACATTTTCTCTAACCTCTCTTGGAAGTTACTTTTCTTCTTTGGCGCTTTCTTTTGATTAAGGGTCAGTTTAGCCAGAATTTTATCCTCGTTAATACTCCTCTTAATAAGAGTCATCTGAAGGAAAGTAATAAGGTTTGACACAAAATAATAAAAGCTCAATCCTGAAGCATAAGAGTTAAACCAGAACAGCATCATCACCGGCATTAAATACATCATCATCTTCATACCGGGCATTTGCTGACCAGTATCAGTTTGAGACATATTAATCTTGGTAGTAAGTGCCATCGACACGGCCATTAATACAGTGAACAAGCTTATATGATCACCAAAACCACCAGGAATAGTAAATGGTAGAGTTAGAATAGAATCGTAAGAAGAAAGATCTGTTGCCCAAAGGAAAGATTGCTGCCGCAATTCTATTGAGGCCGGAAAGAAACGGAACAAGGCAAGCCAGATTGGCATTTGCAATAACATAGGCAGACAACCACCCATTGGATTCACTCCTGCCTTTTTGTACAATGCCATAGTAGCCTGCTGCTTCTCCATGGCCTTATCCTTCGAGAATTTTTGACCTATCTCATCGATCTGAGGCTTTAAAACTCTCATTTTAGCACCTGAGACAAACGACTTATAACTCAGGGGTAAGAGAATTGTTTTAAAGAAAATTGTAAGAAAAATTATTATTAATCCATACTTCCCCTTGAAGTTAAAGACACCCTCCAGGTAATGGAAGATATTAACTACAAACAAGGTATTGATCCATGAAATGAAAGGCCATCCCATATCGATCATCTTATGAAGTTCATGACCTTCTTTTTTCAGGCTCTTAACATGGTTTGGTACAAAATAGAAGCTTAGTGGTATGCTCTCCTGATTCTTACCGTCAATAGGGATTGTAATAGCAGCCTGACAAAGTTTAAGATATCCGGTTTCCTCTTCAAGGTTTGTTGTTGTGATTTTGGCAGAACTAAAGAATTCATCAGCTCGAAGTACTGATGAAAAAAATTGTTGTTTAAAACCTATCCATTCAACCTTTGTAGGCAAATCCTCACCATCCTCTTTTCTAGCTCCGATATGCCCAACTTCATCATTAAAATACTTATAATAGATTGTAGAATATTGGCTCTCCCATTTATGTCCGCGTTCCTGCTGTTTAAGAGGGTAAGACCAGTCGAGATCCATGTAGGGGGTATTCCCAAAAATCTCATTCATATTATTCAGCTTGATTTCGAATCCAAGCTGAAAAGATTCAGGCTCTAATGAATATACAAAATCAATCCAGCGATTCTCACCAGCATTCAGTCTCATGGTTAAAGATTTGGCTGTAGAGCTGGCATCAATACTCTCCTCGCTATACTGAGGCACAAAAAACAGATCTTCAGTGAAAATGGGCTTTTTATCAGCGTAGAATTTGAGATTAAACTTACTGTCTTCATTATCAAACAGCACCAGAGGCTTCTTATCCCAGGTTGAGTATTCCTTCAGTTCAGCAGAATATACCTGTCCCCCTTTTGAGGATATTTTTATTCTCAAGTGCTGGTTCTCTATGGTAATAAACTTTTCTTCTCCAACGGCAGATGAGGCAAACCCTCCGAGGGTTCCAGCAAGCTGATCTATTTTTTCTTCCGGTGTTTGCACGATTGGCTCAGCTGGTTTCATATTTTCCAGCTCATAGCTCAAACGTTCAGCTTCTAATTGTTCAGCAATTCTGGCAGTTTGAATAGAATCTATTCTATGTTGCTGAGCTAATCTCTCTTCTTCAGATGGCTTTGTCCATATACTGTAGCCAATTAACAAGGCTCCGATCAGTAACAATCCAATCAGTGATTTTTTATCCATAACTTACTCGCTAATAATCAATACCAAAAAATTAATACTAGTTAATTTGGGAGGCCAAAAGTACAATATTATTTCAATGATGCCTTGACAAAATGCACAAAAAGTGGATGAGGGTGCATTACTGTACTACGATACTCAGGATGGAACTGCACTCCTATAAACCATTTATGATTCTTAACTTCAAATGCTTCTACAAGATTACTGTCTGGATTTACCCCAATTGGGACCATTCCATTTGCAACGAATTCATCCATATATTCATTGTTGAATTCATAACGATGCCTATGTCTTTCCTTAATGAATTTCTCGCCATAAACTTCAGACATAAGACTTCCTTCTACAACCTCGCATTTATATTCGCCCAGTCGCATAGTACCTCCTTTGTTCGTAACACTCTTCTGATGCTCCATTAAATCAATAACAGGAAACTTTGTTTTCGGATTCATTTCAGAAGAATCGGCATCTTTGAGTCCCAGCACGTTCCTTGCATATTCAATAACAGCGCATTGCATACCAAGACAAATACCTAAAAAGGGGATATTATTCTCACGAGCATATTGTGCTGCATTAATTTTCCCCTCTATTCCACGGCTACCAAAACCCGGAGCAATAAGAATACCTTTCACATCAGCAAAATACTCTTCCCATCCTTCTTTCTCCAAATCCTCAGAATGCACAAATTTCAAGTCAACTCTGGCATTATTACTAGCACCAGCATGAACAAATGCTTCAGATATAGATTTATAAGAATCTTTCAGCTCAACATATTTACCTACCAATGCAATACGAACAAAGGCATCAGGATTCTTTACTTTATTAACAAATAGCTTCCAAGGCTCCAGGGTAGGCTCTTTAACATTTTTTATCCGAAGCTTATCTATTACTATCTGATCAAGTTTCTCCTCATACATTTTCAAGGGAACTTCGTAGATAGTTGATACATCTCTTGATTCAATAACTTCTTGTTCACGAACATTACAGAAAAGAGCCACTTTTTTTCGAATATCTTTTGTCAATTCTCTTTCAGTACGCAATATCAGCACATCGGGCTGTACTCCTTCTTCAAGAAGCATTTTAACCGAGTGCTGTGTGGGTTTTGTCTTCAATTCACCAGCAGCACTAAGATATGGAACCAAGGTAAGGTGAATCACCATTACACGA
The DNA here is from genome assembly GCA_023145515.1 of Bacteroidales bacterium. Taxonomy (GTDB): domain Bacteria; phylum Bacteroidota; class Bacteroidia; order Bacteroidales; family UBA12481; genus JABHCC01. Next base: position 9,306 of record JAGLDP010000113.1, on the reverse strand, counting down.
CTACCTAACTCCCATTTGAGCTGTCTAAGAGATTCAATATATGGAAGTGATTCAATGTCGCCTACCGTTCCTCCTATCTCAGTAATAATAACATCATATATTCCTTTTGATGCGAGGTACTGAATTCTACGCTTAATTTCGTCAGTAATATGAGGGATAACCTGAACAGTTTTCCCTAAATAATCACCTCGTCGTTCTTTGTTAATAACCGTCTGATAAACCTGACCGGTAGTAACGTTATTACCCTGACTTGTAGGTACATCCAGAAACCTTTCGTAATGACCAAGATCAAGATCAGTTTCAGCTCCATCTGCTGTTACATAGCATTCTCCATGCTCATAAGGGTTCAGAGTACCCGGATCAACATTTATATAAGGATCCAGTTTTTGAATAGTTACAGAAAATCCCCGGGCCTGAAGAAGCATTGCAAGTGATGCTGAAATAATCCCTTTACCCAAAGAGGAAGTAACTCCTCCTGTAACAAATATATACTTTGTTTTATCTGTACTCATCCTCTTAGAAAGTCCAATTCACACCAATTGTTGGCATAAAAGGAAGCTGATCAACTCTTTCATACCTAACCCTGTCAAAATAGAAAATATTGTTCCGGTTATAGACGTTAGTAATACTCAAAGATACTACGACCTTACCATCATCACCCACATTAAAGGTTTTCTTCAAATTCACATCAAGTCTGTGATAATAAGGAAGTCTACCCTGATTCAAAGGACCATAGACAATACCTAACTCACCATTAGCAGTAGTGTAGTCTGTATTAATTCCATCATGAAAAGGAATCTTCTCATAGAATCCCTGGGTTTGAGTAAAAGGGAAACCTGATCCAAGGTTCCAGCGAGTACTAAATTCCCAATCCAAATCTTGTCCGAAAGTATATGCACCAACTAAATTGACATTATGCCGACGATCAAAATGAGGGGGGTAAGTGATGATACCATCATAACGAGTCACCCATCCAATAGAATATACTGTCCAGAAATAGAGTCGTTTATAATCATATTTCAACAAAAAATCCAGCCCGTAAGCCTGTCCTGTTTCAATGATAAAATCTTTTCGAAGATACTCAGGCTTATCCTGGTTTTCACCGGTATCATCATAGAGTTTATTTCTGTTAATATTTGTGAGCTGAACATTATCTTTAATATACCCTTCAACATTAAGGTTTAATTTGTTTGTAATATCCACTTCAAATCCAAGAATAGCATGATTAGATTTCTGCAACTTAGATGTTACCCTCTCGCCATCAAATTCTTTCTGAAGGTTTTCAGGACCACTAAGAAAACCGTAAAACAGGTTAACTACATCACGATCTGAGTTTGCTGCAATAAGATTTTGCGAATACATTCCGCCTGAAAATTTAATTCTAAAATTTTCGCTAAGATTATACTTCATGCCTAATCTAGGTTCAGGACTTGCCTCGGCCAGTGAAGCATAATAATGGAATCTAAAGCTAGGCTCAATCAATAATTTGCCCAATGTCATCTTATACTTTGCATAAGCAGCTAGTTCTGTAGTAAATTGCTGCTGAGTAATCTTACGACCTACTGCATTGAAGTAGTTAAAGTTAGTATTGAAGCCAAGCGTTTCAATACCATAATCCAGTTCATCTTTTCCAAAGAAATAAATGAAAGATAATCCAACATTAAAACCGTTAATGGATGATTGTCGCGGTGGCTGTTCAGACTCAATCATATCAATTGAATAAGATGAAAAAGCGACATTGGCTTTAATAAGGGCTGGATAATTCTCAGGCACCAGCACTACATTTGTTCCTCCACCAGAAGACTTCCATCGTATATCGGTTATTCCTCTATAAGTTACATTATCAGAGAAGTTAAATCCAAAAAAGTTAACCTTGCTTCCATTTTTACCATTAATAGAAACTTTACCATAAAAGTCAGTAAATCCAAAAGGAAGGCCGGCAGTATCAACGTATGAATAGAGGTATTTTGAGGTTTGTTCGAGATATGAATGCTTAGCGCTAAAAACAAAAGAAGAGCTACCATCATTGTCTGTTTTGGCCTTCTTAATAGGTCCTTCGATCAGGACTTTCGACATGAACGTGCTAGAAGAAACTTTTCCTGCTAATCTTTTTTTATTACCATCTCTGGTAGTAATATCCATTATTGATGAAATTCGTCCTCCGTATTGAGCTCCAAAACCACCGGTATAAATATCAGCATTACGTATTACATCAGAATCAAAAACTGAAAACAAGCCAATTGAGTGGAATGGATTATAAATGATCATTCCATCTAATAAGACTTTATTCTGAATTGGGGCTCCACCTCTGATATATAACTGTCCACCCTGATCACCAGTAAAAATTACTCCAGGAAGAACCTGCAGGTATTGTGCCAAATCAGGTTCACTACCGATAGTTGGAATCTTTGACATTTGTTTAGGCGTAACCTTGGTAATAGATGTATAGATCTGTGTCTTCATCTCTTGCCGTTCAGCACTCACAACAACTACATCAATATTCTGAACACTAGCCTCTAAATCTACTTTCTTAGTAATTATCTGGTCTGCTATAATAACGATGTCTGTAGATGACTCCGCATAACTAAGTGCCTGAACAATTAGCTTATAATCACCAGCAGGAACTTTGGTAATATTATAGAAGCCATTCACATCAGTTGCGGCACCATAAGTTGTTCCCTCCAGATATACATTACAAAAGATCACAGGCTCCCCATTTGCCTTATCATACACAAAGCCCCGTACACTTCCATACTGAGCAATGCCAGCAGAAAAAGATAATAGCCCAATTACTATAAGGGATAATGATTTGAAATAATTCTTCATTTTGATACTGTTACAAAGTGGTTTAGTTTTCAAAATTATTAACGATATCGATTCGTTCCTTAATAGAATCAATTTGCTTTTTGCTCATTTCAATTTTCTTTCTGACTTCCTTTATCATGATTTCAGAATTTTTTGATTTAGCAAAAAAACCAATATTATTTTCCCAAAGAATTACATCGCTTTCCAGCTGTTTTAGTTTACTACTCAGCTTTTCCCGTTCTGCAAAAATACGGGATTTACTTTTGGGGGACTGTGCTAAAGTATCTATTTTTTGGCGGAATTGCATTACTTCCCGCTTGGATTCATCAATATTTAAATTATCAAATAACTGATTGATTAATTCTCTAAACTCCTTATGAACCTTATCTTTCTGGCTAATAGGCACATGACCAATAGAGATAAAATCATTTTGAAACTGCTTTAGTTTTTCCAGATTAGAGTTTTGATTATCAGTCAGCGTAAACTCTTTGATCCGTGCAATTAACTCCAGCTTTTTAGAAAGGTTCTCTCCCTGGTCAGAATCCTGATCTTTAAAATGGTTCTTTTTATTATTAAAGAAAGCATCACAAGCCGTTCTGAATCTTAGCCACAAGGCATCAGAATACTTTCTCGGCACCGGACCAATCTTTTTCCATTGCTTCTGAATACTTATTAAATCCTCAGTAGTTTGTCTCCAATCTGTATTGCCAGAAAACGCTTCTGCCTGAATACATAACTCAGTTTTCAATTGGAGATTGGCATTTTGGATATCTCTATGACCAGAAAAGAAATCACGTTTCTTATTGAAAAATTCGTCACAAATGTTTCTGAACTGTTCATATACCTTGTTATTATCCTTTTTCGGGGCAAAACCAATACTTCGCCACATTTTCTGCAGATCAATAACTTTTTGAGAAAACTCATTCCATTTTTTTGGCGAGTCAATATTCAAGGAGATTATTTCCTCAACCTGCTCACACAATCTAATTTTAGCTGCCAGATTATCTTTCTGTTGTTCCTTTACTACATGAAAATGATCCTGATGCTTTTTATTAATTAAGGTTGTAGATTCCTTGAACCTAATCCAAACCTCCTCCTTTTTATCAAGCGGCACCGGTCCTACTTCACGCCATCTGCCATGGAGCTCTTGCAAGTTCCTAAAGGCTTTTATTACACTAGGCTCAAGCAATAACTCTTCAGCCTTTTCACAAAGCTTTATCTTTATTTCAAGGTTCTTTCTCAGGTCAAGATCCCTCAGTTCCTTATTGATCTTTATAAAATCATAAAACTTCTCGACATGATGATGGTAATTCTCCCAAAGAGAAGCTAAGTCACCTTGTGGAACAGGACCAGCATCTCTCCATGCATTTTGCAAATCACGGAAATCGTTGAAAGTTTTGTTAAGTGATTCCTGAGAGTGTACCAGATTTTTAATCTTCTCAATTATATCCTTTTTCTTGGCAAGGTTCTCAAATTTCTGGAGCTCAAGAATTTTATTGTACTCAATTCGACGCTGACGATACCCATTATACAATTCTTTATACTGATCTTCAAGAGGATCTGGAGGCAGTCTGAACTCGTCCTTATCTCCTCCTTTTGCAATAAAGTCTGCTTTTTTCTCTTCGGCAACCTGGTTATGCTTTTTATAAAATGCTGATTTGATATTTTCAACATCAGTACGTATCTCCTGAATAGATCGCCTGTCAAGCAGTTGTTTGAGAGATTCAACTAATTGCTCCTTTGAAAGCTCGGAATAATCAAGCCCTAAAACTGGAAGATCATCAGGAGTTTCCTCCGACTCTTTCTCCTTAGCCTCTGGCACATTTTCAGGAGTTTCCTCCGACTCTTTCTCCTTAGCCTCTGGCACTTTTTCAGGAGTTTCCTCCAACTCTTTCTCCTTAGCCTCTGGCACTTTTTCAGGACCAGGCTCTGGCTCAGGGGAAGCTTCAGGAGCAGTCTCTGGCTCAGGTTCTGGGGATACTTCAGGCTCTGGCAAAGGAGCAGATTCTGGTGTGGAGGCATCAGCCATAGGCTCCGATGCAAGTTCTGGCGCAGCCTCTGGTGCTGTCTCGTCTTTCTGATTTAATTCATCAGATGGGTAATCTTTCTCAGTCATAGCAATTCGCTTAGGATCCAACATATGCTTAAAATCTACCTAATAAGTTGAGGTAAACCGTAAGTTGTTCTACAAGAACAGTAACAGGCGTAAACCCGATTACACTAACAAAGCAAAGATAATTCTTTTTTCGAATTATATTATCGCAACTAGCTTCATAATCAGCCTGTCATTTTGTCGCTCCGCATGCATCCAGATAGTTCTTCTACTAAGTTTTAAACTACCTTTACAAAAAATGGATAAATGAGGATAGATATACTTTCTGCAGTACCTGAATTATTGGAAAGCCCGCTTAATCACAGCATTCTTAGCAGAGCACAAAAAAAGGGTTTAGTTGAGCTACAAGTTCATAATCTGAGAGACTATTCAACCAGCAAGCAAAAAAGTATTGATGATTATCCTTTCAGCGGTGGTGGTGGAATGGTACTAAGCGTTGAGCCCATCGATCTTGCCATTAAATCGTTAAGCGAGAAAGTTGAATACGACGAAATTATATATACTTCACCTGATGGCAAACCATTTAATCAAAAACTCGCCAATCACTTATCCTGCAAACAAAATATTTTAATTCTTTGTGGCCATTATAAAGGTATCGATCAACGAGTTAGAGACAATATGGTTACTATGGAGATTTCAATCGGCGACTATGTTTTAACCGGAGGGGAACTTGCTGCAGCTGTTATGGCAGATGCGATTGTCAGATTAATTCCGGGAGTACTGTCAGATGAAGTTTCTGCACTGACAGATTCTTTTCAGGATAACCTTTTAGCTCCTCCTCTTTATACCCGCCCTGCAGAATACAAAGGATGGAAAGTACCTGAGATATTGCTTTCAGGCAACGAGAAAGAAATTGATGAATGGAGATTAGAGCAATCTCTGGAAAGAACAAAAAAACTTCGTCCTGATCTCTTGAATGACAATGATCAAACCCTCTGACAAAGGAGATTAAAACTACAGTACTCACAATTCTTAAGATTATCAGTCGGACTAAAATCTATTTCAGGATTAAACAATTCCTCCACTACTTCTCGAACTAGTTGTTCAGTAGCCTGATAATACTGCGATTGATTAATAATTTGCTCGCCACCCAAATATAAATCAGGTGTGAGTACTCCGTTTTTTAAATGCCGTACTGCATATAAACCTGGCACTATTGCTACAGACTCATCAGATTGCTCACCTAGCAGATATGCATATATTAAAGCCTGAAGCATTTCTTTTGGTCGCTTGGAATGGCCTGAATCAATCAATTCTTCCAACTCCTTAACCCTGACAGGTGGCTGTCCTGATTTATAATCAATAACCCTGACAACGTTTCCCTTCTGATCTAAACGGTCAATAATCCCACCAAGGAGTACACTATGCTCCTTTTCTCCAATACGTATTTTTAATTCCTTATGAACTCCCTCCTCTGTGCCAAGAATTCTAAAAGGAGCATACTCCAGATCGGTCTTCAGAATCAGTTTAATATAGTTTTGAACAACTTTCAGCACCATCCTATCTCGTCCGGAAAGTGAATTTACATCAATACCTTCAAAGGATTTACCAGCATCATTTTCTAATACTTTTAGGATAATACTCTCATGTGAATCGGAAGCCTTCAGCAATTTACTTAATGCTTGCACAGAGACCATTCCATCAGTAAACACCTGAGTATAAATCCACTCCATCGTTTCGTGTAAAATCTTACCAAATAACCTTGGCTCTGAAAGGTCAGATTTATCATCCTCATCCCGAAGTCTGAAAAGATATTGATATGCAAAACGCAAAGAACAATCTATAAAAGTATTAAGAGCACTAGGAGATAGTTTTTTCTCTTGTCCATCACTAAGCAGATACATGTTCAGTTTATCCAGAATTTCACCCTTCTTGGGAATAGATGGTGGATTTGCTGAAGCGATTCCAACAGATCCAACTACCTTTTTTTTATTAATGGGGTGTTTGAACTCATGTTCAAGTTGCAAAAGAAATCTTGACTTCTCGCCAACACCGGCTTTAACGCTATCACCAAAGCTAAGATATCCTGCATGAACATCACTGGCACGCTGCAATAGACGAAAAAAATGATAACCGTACATCTGATCTAAAGTAGCGATCACCGGAAGTTCAAATTCTTTTCTCAGATGAAAAGGAATAAATGAAGGCGATTGTTTGCCAGCGGGCCAGATACCTTCATTTACAGAGAGTAAAATCAATTTATCATAATCCAGAACTCTGGTTTCCAGTATTCCGGTAATATGAATCTTTGCACCAGGCTTTCCAGGAAAAGCAATTTTAGCCACATTCAACCATTTTCTAAGAAACCACAACCATACTTCTGGAGACAACTCAATTTGAATACTCTTTTTCACATCATCAATCTCTGACAGCATCCTGGCAAGAATATCAAGACTCTCAATTTCCAAATCATCAGCCACTGCACCTAATAAACTAACATTATCTTTTAGGAATAAAGAGAATTCAATCCATGTATCCGGATTCATGAAATTTTTTCGATCGGAGAAAAATCCAGCATTTTCTAAAGCTTGCACAATAGAGTCGGGCAGCATATTCAAGACATCTTCAGGCAAAGCAAACAGCTCTCTACCCTCTTTAAAAGCCTGATCAAGCTGGTCGGCTAGCTGCAAGAATAATCGTCCCACCTTAGTTCTGCTAATTGGTCTCCCTATACTAATATTCACCCTATGCTTGCTTTGATTTAACGCCCATAACAATTCATCCAGCATACCTTCTTCACCAAGAACTATAGCTGTAGAAATGTCATCATTAGCATCATCTAACCATGAATCAACCATTTTCGCTTGTCCGATTGAAGACTCAAAAGAGAATAAATTAACAGGCTTGAAAACAGGTGAAGGATTTTCATCAAACCTTGTATGATTAAACCCAGTCAATAATTTGAAGGAGTCTGGAGGAGGAAAAGTCTCGGGATAACTGGATAGGTAATCAACAGCATCCCAGTAATATCGCCCTTTTTGAAGATTTTGGCTTGAAGTAAATAATACCTGCTCAGCTTTAGTAAGAGCATTAAATCCAACAAAGCAAACTCCGGAGAAGGACGATAAAAACCCTGGATTTGATAATACCTTATCTGCCAGTTCCCTATACATCATACCGGCATCAGCTTTTCCAGCTTCCTTCAAAATATGATGATACTCCTCAAAAATAGGAAACAATTTATTCCATAAGCTGAGCCAGTCAGTCTGCAATTCAGAGGGATTATTTTTCACACCCTGCCAGAATCTACTAAGATGCTGAATTTCATCCTTTTCGAGGATTGAAAATCTACTCTCAATTTCTTTTTCGTCAGAAAGCTGAACGTAGAGTCTGCCTGCATCAACCAGATATTTATCAACTTCGTCAAAATCTCTTTTCAGCATATCTCCCCACGACAAGAAATCCCTAACCGTGCCGACAGTCGTCCAATGCTTTGATACAGCTTCATACAAAACCATCATCATTTCAAACTCTCCAGCAAGCTCGTACTCTGAAGAATGGATAATCCAATCATTCATTGCAAATACTTCTGGAGTCCATACAGTCACCTTGACCTGCAGAGCCAGTTCCTCTCTAAATCTGGCTGATGATCGCTTATTAGGAAGAATAAAAAGCACATTGGATAATTCTGATCCATAGAAATCAAGAACATCGCTGGCAACCAAAGAGAGAAAGGTTTTCAAAATTACATCTGCTTTTCAACAAATGTACTCTTTTTTCCAGTTTGGCTAAACACTACGGCAATTTGATTGTTTTCATTAGTTTTACCTCTGTAATGCACAATATATTATGGAAAAATTCTCTTACTTGGGAAATGCTGACATAAATGCCATTAACCATGTTTATGAATCCTATCTACAAGATCCAAATTCTGTTGATTCAGAATGGCAACGATTTTTCGAAGGATTTGAATTTGCAAGAAAGCAAAACTACATTGTTGACACTTCAAGCGAGAAGGTTGACAAAGAATTCCAGGTTATCGGTCTGATCGACTGGTACCGAAAGCGCGGACATTTATTTACTGAGACGAATCCGGTAAGGGAGCGAAGAAAATACTTCCCTACTCTCGACAAAGAGAATTACGGACTTTATCAGGCAGACCTGGAGACTGTTTTTCAGGCTGGAAAGCAAATCGGGGTTGGTCCAGCTCCTTTATCAAAGATTATAAGCACACTAAAGGATACATATTGCAGAAGTGTTGGAGCGGAATTTATGTTTATCCGAAATCCTATTATTCTTGAATGGCTGCAAAAAAAGATGGAAAGCAGCCTGAATAGTGCTGTATTTAATACTGAGGAAAAGAAACAAATATATCGCCACCTTAATCTGGCGGTTGGTTTTGAAAAATATATTCACAAGAAATTTGTCGGACAAAAAAGATTCTCTCT
>JAGLDP010000112.1 GCA_023145515.1 Bacteroidales bacterium | reverse complement strand
CAAAGTATACATAACCGTCATAAACCTCATCACTCTTCAAAGAGTGAATCACTGTCAATGGGCTAGCTGGATCCCATCCCTGATAGTTACCAGGAATATTCAGAACAGGGTAGCTAACCTCTACCATAAGAGGTTTTACTGCCATACTAACTGAAGCTGAAACCAGATCCTCTACTGCACTACTAATACTTGAAACAACTCTGAAAATAAGGTCATTGGAAGCACCGGCAACAGCGCCGGCAGCCAACAACTTATTATTGAGCTCCTCGAAGCTAATGCTACCCATAAGTGAGGAAGACTTGAACAATTCTATTGGTTCTGCAAAAGCATTGTCTCCAACATCTGCCTGAACTGTATAGTTCACTGCAGCTGCAAATCCATAATCTGATGCAGACCATTCAAAAGCAAGAACATCACCGAAATTATCTTCAGTAATTTCAATACTTGATCCAGCTGCAGGCACTGTAATAACAGGAGCTATTGGGTTATCCAGAATCACTGGTCCCATCTCTTCCTTATTACAGGCTACCATAAAAAACAGTCCTGCAACTGCGCTATATAATAATCCTTTTCTATTCATTTTGTAATCTATTTAATGCTTTAGATTTAATATCCCTGATTCTGTGTCAGATTTGGATTTGCACCCATATCTGATGATGGAATTGGGAATAAGTCATATTTACTGTCAATTGCAGTTCCTTCAGCAACGCCACCTTTCCAAGGCCATAAGTATTCGCCACCTGTAAGTTTACCAAAGCGAATAAGGTCAGTACGACGATGTCCTTCCCAGAATAACTCTCTTGCACGCTCGTCAAGAATCCATTCAAGAGTAAGGTCAGATTCTGTGATATTCCCAGATTCCTCACTAAAGGCTCTGGTTCTGACTAAATTCACATAATCCAAGGCTGTATTGGTATTGCTTCCAGTACGAACAGCAGCTTCAGCATACATCAGGTAAAAATCAGCTAACCTGAATAATGGAAAGTCTGTGTCGATAAAAGTCAAATCAGATGGGGCACTACCGTCAGAATTCAAATTTTTGAATTTAGTAACGGCATATCCATTTGTAAATTCGAAAGGATCCTCAATCTCCAGAGTCTGTCCGTCTGTGTAGAACATAGCCCTACCATCAAAACTGCCTCTTTCAACTGTATAAGTATAATCAGGTGATCCAAGAGTCATTGTAATCGTATAGGTTCCTCTTTTATCAACTACGATATTTCCACCATCATATTCCAGTACGCCATCAGGACCATTATCTCCAATATTGATAGCCCAATCATCATTGGCCCGGAATTTAAATTCACCAGCAACTAAATCAAGAATAGCTGTCCAGACACCAGTCTCAGGATCAAAAGTCATATCCTGATCAGAATCCCAGCCACCTGCTGTAGCACTACCAATAACACCCCACTCTGTTTTAGTATATGAGTGTGTAAGATCGTTGATATTTACGTTTAGTCTGTAATATCCAACATCAGCAGCCACAAGGTTAGCGCCATTCAATTCAAGAGTACCATCTGCTCCATCATCTCCATAATTTACATCCCAACCCGGACCATCAGTATACTTAAACTGAGCGTCAGCTTCTGGAATATAAATATAACCGTCATATATGCCATCATTATTAACTGAAGCAACTGTAGGCGAGTTACCTGGATCCCAGGATGGAGTATGATAACTACCTGGAATGTAAAGAACCGGATAAGACGACTTCATTGGAGGCACAGGTGAAATAAACAATCCTGATTCGATATTTGGATAGAACTTTTTAACCAGCTCTTTTGTAACTCTGGTACCACCCCATCCGCCATCGATTCCAAATTCAGCAGGATCCATACTTCCACCAACAGCAGCATGTATAACGAAAGTCATACCACCCCAGGTCTGTGTATGCAGACCATCGAAGGTAACAGGGAAGATAATTTCATTTGAATTTTGATTATCGGCCATAAATAAATGGGAATATTCAGAATCAAGTTCAAATCCAGACTCAATTATTTTATCACAATAAGTCATGCAATCTGAATACCTTTCGCTACCTGTATATACTTCAGCATTCAGGTAAAGCTTCGACAATACTGCCCAAGCAGCAGCCTGATCGGCTCTGGCATATTCGTTACTTCTTGGCAGAGGTAATTCTGCTTCAACAGCTTTTAGTTCCGACTCGATAAACAGGAACAGATCAGCTCTTTGAATTTGCTCAGGAAAGAAATTCCCAACAGCATCTTCATCGGTAACAAATGGTACATTACCAAACATATCCAAGGCATGCCAGTAGCTTAAAGCTCTTAAATAACGAGCTTCTGCTTTGTATCCGCGAATATTTTCAGCATTCACTCCTGTGAATCCTCTCTCTTCAATCTTGGCATCAGAAGCTTCACGAATAAATTCGTTACATAAGGATATCTGATAGTAAATTCGGTTATACATGGCTGTTACAAACTCACTTGAGGCTGTCCAGTCATTTTCCCAATAATCTCTCAGAGTACCATCATTCCATGATATTATAGCCTCATCAGTTGTTAAAACCTGTGCTTTCCATAACTGACGCACATAAGTTGAGAATCCTTCATCAATACCACTGATATCAGGCATTCCAGCCGGGCCTTGTTGTCCGCTTACTGCCAAACCCGCATACAACTTAGCTAATACCAGGTAATAATTACCGGCAGTTTCGTATACAGATGCAGAAGTAATTTCATCCTTATCAATCGGAACTGTATCCAGATCCTTCACACAGGAGGCCAACCCAATGATGAAGGCAGCTAAAAGGACGATATATTTTTTAGTGTTTTTCATTTTTGTATTCTTCATTGGATTTTATTAAAAGTCAAGTTTCAAACCAAGAAGGAATACTCTTGGCCTTGGATAGATGTTATTGTCAATCCCTCCAAATACTTCAGGATCCAATCCTGAGTATTTTGAAATTACCAGAGCATTCTGGACAGTTAAGGATACATGAAGATTAACTTTATCAGCCAGATTATTTATCTGGTAACCCAGAGAAATATTATCAAGTCTGAAATAAGACGCATTCTCGATATAGTGATCTGAGAAGTAGTTGTAGTTTTCAAAACCATAGGCAACAGCCTCAGGCTTAACATTATTCAAGTAACCAACAGAATTGTATACACCTCCTGCAACACCCATACTAGATGAAACATTATTGTAAACATAATTCCCAATACTAGCTCTACCACCAGCAGCAAAATCCCAATTCTTGTACATTACACGAGCTGATAGTCCCATGAAGTAATCAGCCGTTGGCTTGTAATAATGATACTTATCTTCGTCAGTAATTACACCATCATTATTGCGATCAACATATAAACCCTCAATCGGATTGCCAACATTATCATAAACCTGCTCATATACATAATATGAATAGGATGGTAATCCAACAGTATGAATTTGAATTGTGTTTCCAACACCACCAGCAATACCTCCAACAAATACACCTTTGTAATCCTCCTGATCAGTTGCAGTCAGTTTAGTAATGGTATTCTTATTGTAAGAAATATTATAACCAATTTCAACCATAAGGTCCTCAGTAGAAACAGGTCGACCAACAATATTGAATTCAATACCTTCATTGGTTAGATTACCAACATTGGTGAGAATTTGGTTAGTCAGATTGGTACCTGCAGGAACAGGAATAGTATTGATTAGATCTATTGTCTCGCGACTGTAATACTCAAGAGAACCAAAAATCCTATCATTGAATAAGCCAAAATCCAAACCAACATTGAAAGTAGTAGTTTCCTCCCATTTCAAATTAGCATCATAACCTTCTGGTCTGAGTGTTTGAATAAATGCATTTCCGAACATATACATAGCAGTGTTCTCACTAAATGTATATCTCGACAAATAAGGATAATCACCTGAAGTAATATTTTGCTGTCCTGTAACACCGTAACCAACTCTGAATTTAAGTTCAGAGATTGCATCCACATCCTTCAGGAAAGCCTCATTATTAATTTTCCATGCAAAAGCTGCTGAAGGAAAGAAGCCCCAGCGGTTTTCTGGAGAGAATCTTGATGATCCATCATTTCTAAGAGTTGCCGTAAATAAGTATTTATCAGCTACAGAAAAATTCATTCTACCAAAGAAAGATACCAGATAGCTTTCAGTTGCATAATCTGTATTACTTATAGTGTTAGATCTTTGCTCATTAGTTTCAACATAGTTTCCAGCTCTGTAGAAATGCTGCCATGAATAACCAGCCATAACATCCAGTTTACTATTAATACCAGATAATGCTTTGTTATAATTCATGTAGAAGTCTAACAATTCATTTCGTTTTGTTTGATTATAAAAAGCATCAACCCCACCAGCAAGGTTATTGTCTCCGACTAAGTCCCAATTCATCACAGCAAAGGCAGGAACAGAAATGGAGCCACTACTTTCTGACATATCTGTTGCCAGGTTCAGGTTGGCTCGTAGTTCAGGAATTGCCTTGAAACGATAATCAAATTGTGCATTTCCAATAAAGCGCTGAACATTTGAATTATCATTTCTTAGTTCTAACTGTGCCAAAGGATTCTGAGTAGCAATAGTAATGGGGTTACCATTAGGTTGCAACCAAGTATAGTATCCACCATAGGCATTATCTTCGTCCATAACAGATTGCGTTGGATCCATAGCCATTGCAGCTCCTAAAGCACCCCTGTTAGCAAAGCGATTCTTAACACTCATCCCTTTAGCACTAATATTTACTTTAAGGTGATTATTAAGGTATGAAGGGTTCAGGTTAAAAGCACCAGTGTATCTCTCCATTTGCGATGTCAAAAGTGTTCCGTCAACATTCGAATAACCAATCGAAGCACGATAAGGCAAATTCTTTGAAGATCCGGATATACTAACATTATGATCATGGCCAATAGAATTCCTGAGTATCTCACTCTGCCAATCAGTATTGGCATCACCCAATAAGCCAAGAGCATTAGGATTGTCAGCATACTGCTCCTGAACCATAGACCGGAACTCATCTGCACCAAGAACATCCAATGTGTTGCTCAGAGTATACAATGAAGCTTTTCCATCATAACTAATCTTCATTGGAGCCCCAAGTTTTCCTTTTTTAGTGGTGATAATTATTACACCATTAGATGCCCTTGAACCGTAAATTGCTGTTGCAGAAGCATCTTTAAGAATTGTAAATGTCTCAATATCATTAGGATTAATAGCATTGAGTGGATTCCTCATTCCTGAAACCCCATCATTGTCAAGAGGTACTCCATCAACAACGATTAATGGAGAGTTGCTTGCCGACAAAGATGAACCACCACGAATTCGGATAGTTGAACCTGAGCCAGGTGCTCCTCCACCATCAGTAATCTGAACCCCGGAAGTTTTTCCGCTGAGCAGTTGCTGTGGACTAGTAATAGCTCCTCTGTTGAAATCGTCGCTGCTGATAGCAGTTACTGATCCGGTTGCATCGGATTTCTTCAATTTACCATAGCCAATTACCACTACTCCTTCAAGAGTTTCAGTAGAGGGTTCTAAGGCAATAACAACAGAAGATTGTGCAGTCAGAACAAACTCCTGGCGAATGTATCCTACGTAGGAAATCACCAGTGTTTCTCCTGAACTCGCCTTAATCAAGAAGTTTCCATCAGGACCAGTAATGGTGCCCCGGGTTGGATCTCCTTTCAGACTAATTGATGCACCAATGAGTACGTCATTGGTTTCCGCATCAATAACTGTTCCCGTAACATTCTGTTGTGCAAAGGCAACTTGACCTACAAACATCAACAATAGAAACGGCATGAACAGCTTTCTTACATTCAGAATCATGCGTTTTTTGATCATTTTATATTACTAATTAAATATTACATCAAGGCTTTGCAGCATAAATAATGCTTTGCCCTTTCTTTTTAATCTTAAGTGTAAATATACGTAGAATTCGAGCTGAAGACGCTAAGTATAACTCGCTTATCACTAAAAAGTCGGCCTTTCAACTCCCTAATCAGTCATTTTTCCTTATTTCAAACGTTTGCGACGCGGAAATGAATAATTATGAATAATAGCCTCATGAATGCAATTCTTAGGTCAACAATCGAGTTAGTCTTAGCAATAAGCGCGTTTACCACACTAATCAAGAAGGATTTTCAACAAATATGCATCAAGTAGGTATTTTTACAGGTCAATAATCAAAGGAATCCTACTACCTTAGTGTTTTCAAACGATTTCTGTAATTCTTATGAAGTATAAAGGTCAGGTTACCATAAAAGATTTAGCTAAAGAATTGGGCATTGCCCCGTCAACCGTTTCTAAAGCTCTGAAAAATCACCCTGATATCAGCGAGTCAACCCGCCTCAAAGTAAATGAACTGGCAAGAAAGTATAAGTACTATCCTAACCCAATTGCTTTAAGTCTCAGGTCGGCAAAATCAAAGATTATCGGACTGGTTATCCCGCAAATAGTTCACCATTTCTTTTCCTCAGTAGTCTCTGGCATTGAGGATGTAGCATACGATGCAGGATATAATGTCATGATTTATCAATCAAATGAATCGTTCAACCGTGAGGTTATGGCATGTGAAAACCTGGTTTCTAGCAGAGTAGAGGGAATCCTTATTTCCTCCTCAAAAGAAACTAGAAATTTTGATCATATCAATAGGATTCTTGATAATGGGATACCTGTGGTGATGTACGACAGAGTTTTTGATGAAATAAAAACCGATAAGGTTACAGTTGATGATTTTGAAGGAGCATATAAAGCCGTTTGTCATTTAGCCAGTACAGGCTGTAAACGCATTGCTCACCTTGCAGGACCACCAGGACTAAGAATCACCGACTTGAGGAAAAGTGGTTATCTGGAAGCACTAAAGGATAATAAGCTAAAAACAGACAGAGACCTTATTGTTTATTGTGATAATTTCAAACAATCGCTTATCCGTACCAAACAGCTCATGAATTTACCAGAACCTCCTGATGCTATTTTCACTGTCAATGACCTGACAGCAACAGGAGTAATGAAAACCCTGCATGAAATGGGACTTAGAGTGCCGATGGATGTATCTCTTGTTGGATTTTCAAATAGTCTTATTTCGCAAGTTACCAATCCAACATTGACAACAGTAAATCAACACGGATACCAGATGGGGCAAACTGCAATTCAGTTATTGTTGGATCGCCTCATGAACACACAAAGCTCTGTTCCCTTTATCCATCAGGTCATAAAAACTGATCTGATCTTACGAGATTCGACCAAAAGCTCCCTTGCTCGGAGAAATTGAACAAATAGCTAAAAAAATCATCTCAATCGCATGAAATCTGGAATTCTTAGTCCAGAACACCTTGTATAACAAGTCTTTTAAAAATCTATTTACCTATTGCTGGCCTATAATTCCTATTTTTGATTAGCTACATGTATAAGTCTTTTGGTTTATGAAAACACAGCCTCGTTTAAGTTTCTGGCAAATCTGGAACATGAGTTTCGGATTCTTGGGTATCCAAATGGGTTTCGCCCTGCAAAATGCCAACGTTAGTAGAATTTTTGAAACTCTTGGTGCGAGTATTGAAAGCATTCCAATCTTATGGATCGCAGCACCGGTTACAGGATTAATTATCCAACCAATAATTGGACACTACAGTGATAAAACATGGACTCGACTAGGACGCAGAAGGCCATTTTTTCTTGCCGGAGCAATTTTGGCCTCGGCTGCATTGATCTTCATGCCAAACTCTCCTACGCTGTGGATAGCAGCAGGAATGCTCTGGATAATGGATGCCTCTATTAATATTTCGATGGAACCTTTCAGGGCTTTTGTTGGAGATAATCTGCCATCAGACCAAAGAACAAAAGGCTTTGCAATGCAAAGTTTCTTCATTGGTACCGGTGCGGTAATTGCTTCTCTTCTGCCTTATATATTTTCTCATTGGCTGGGGCTTGATAATACCGCGGCTGAAGGAATTATTCCCCCCTCTGTCAAATGGGCTTTTTATGTAGGAGCTGCCGTGTTTATCAGCGCAGTACTTTGGACAGTTATTCGTTCAAAAGAATACACCCCTGAAGAATTGGCTGCTTTTGGTAAAAATGAAGAAACAGACGCCAGCAAGCAATCTGTACCTGGTGAGGATACTTTCCCTGTTTCGTCTGATAAATTTCGGAAAAGCGGACTAATATGGACTGCCCTTGGCCTTATTGTGGCTGCCCTCATATATTTCCTTGAATTAAAAACTGAATTGTATATCCTGGGATTTGGGATAGCCACCTACGGGATCTTGCAACTGCTTACAAGCTTTTTTGTTTCAAGAAAAACAAATAACGGCTTAACAGAAATCTTTACAGACCTGAACAGGATGCCCGACACAATGAGGCAACTAGCTGTTGTTCAATTCTTTTCGTGGCTTGCACTATTCTCTATGTGGATCTATTCTACGGCTGCAATAACAGGACATGTTTACGGCACCAGTGATACTACTTCAGTTGCCTACAATGATGGTGCCGACTGGGTGGGTGTACTATTTGGAGTTTACAATGGAGCAGCTGCTCTGTTTGCATTCTTGCTACCTGTGCTGGCACGTTTGACATCCCGAAAGATGGCTCATTCTATTTCTTTGATTGCCGGAGGAATAGGACTATGTAGTATTTTTCTCATTAAGGATCCGAACTTGTTGATCATTCCCTTTATCGGAATAGGACTAGCCTGGGGCAGTATTCTGTCAATGCCATATGCAATACTAACAGGGAGTCTCCCAAAAACAAAAATGGGAGTATATATGGGTATATTCAACTTTTTTATTGTAATCCCACAAATTCTAGCCGCAACAATACTTGGCTTTTTAACAGCAAACATTTTTGGAGGAAATGCAATATATGCTCTTGTCTTTGGTGGAGTAAGTATGTTCATTGCAGCAATAACAGTATTCTTTGTAAAAGATCCGGATGACCTTAAGCAGATCAGGAAATGAAAAAATATATTCAGGAAGACGAATGGAAAATTATTGAGGAAGGCTTTAAACCTGAACAACACAAGAATTCAGAATCGCTTTTCAGTCTGGGTAATGGGCACATGGGTCAACGTGCCAATTTTGAAGAACTATACTCAGGACCAAGCCTACAGGGGCATTACATAGCTGGCATCTATTATCCTGATAAAACCAGAGTGGGTTGGTGGAAAAATGGATATCCTGAATATTTCGCAAAGGTGCTTAATGCCCCGTCGTGGATAGGTATTCATCTTGAAATTGATCAGCAGAGCATAGACATATACTCCTTGAAAGTACTAGATTTCAAAAGAGTTCTTGATATGCAAAAAGGAATCCTTCTTAGAGAATTTACCGCTGAACTGAAAAACGGAGAAATAATTAAAGTAGTAGCCAAAAGATTTCTGAGTATTTGCCGACGTGAAATTGGTGCAATACAGTATGAAATCACTCCAATCAATTTCTCTGCGGATATTAAAGCTGATTTATTTATTGATGCTGGCATTTCTAACCAAGATGCTAATTATGATGAAAAATTCTGGAATCCTGTATCAGAATCAGCTATTGGTAATCTGACTCTTATCACAGCTCAAACAAAGAAAACAGATTTCACTGTAACAACCGCACAGTGGACAAGTATCAATATAAATCATTCTCCATCACAACTAAGTCCTGAGAATCATATTGAGACTCAAAAAGTCCATTCTATCTATAAATTCTCATTAAATAAAGGAGAAACGGCCTCTCTATATAAGATCGTTTCGGTTAGTACCTCCAGAGACTATTCCAAAGAATTGCTTGAAGAACAGGCTAAACATAATGTCACTGAAGCTAACGATCTTGGATTTGAAGCTCTTGAAAAAGAACACATCAAAGCATGGGCAGCGAAATGGGAAGAAAGTGATATTGTCATTGAAGGAGATTTATCAGCACAGCAAGGAATACGCTTTAATATTTTCCAGCTAATTCAAACCTATTCAGGCCACGATGCACGCCTGAATATAGGACCAAAAGGCTTTACCGGAGAAAAATATGGTGGTAGTACTTACTGGGATACTGAAGCATATTGCCTGCCATTCTATTTAAGTACTGCTGAGGAGAATATCCCTAGAAATCTGCTCCTTTATCGATATAATCAACTCGATAAAGCCATCGAAAATGCACGTAAACTTGGATTCACAAACGGTGCAGCGCTCTTTCCTATGGTAACCATGACAGGAGAAGAGTGTCATAATGAATGGGAGATTACTTTTGAAGAGATACACAGGAACGGAGCAATTGCTTATGCAATTTTCAATTACAGCAGGCACACAGGAGATGAATCCTATATTATCGATTACGGACTAGAGGTTCTCATTGCCATTTCGAGGTTCTGGGCACAAAGAATTAACTATTCCCGTCAAAGACAAAAATATGTCATGCTGGGTGTAACAGGACCCAACGAGTACGAGAATAACGTCAATAATAACTGGTACACCAACTACATTGCAGTCTGGACTCTACGTTATACTCTGGAAGGAATCTCAAAAATCCAGGAAGCATATCCAGAGAAAGCAAAGCAATTATTTAATAAAATAAATCTTGATCCTAATCAAGAGACAGTTCTTTGGAAGGAAATAATTGGCAATATGCACTTGCCAGAAGACAATGATTTACAAATCTTCCTTCAACAAGACGGATATCTTGATAAAGAACAAATCCTTGCAAGCGAACTGGCCCCTTTTGAGCGTCCGATTAACCAGAACTGGTCATGGGATCGTATTCTCAGGTCATGTTTTATTAAACAAGCCGATGTTCTTCAGGGCATTTACTTCTTCGAAGATAGTTTCAGTGAAAAAGAAATTAGACGAAATTTTGATTTCTACGAACCCAGAACAGTTCATGAATCATCATTGTCTCCATGCATTCATGTTGTGCTAGCCACAAAATTGGGCAAACTAGACAAGGCCTACGAGCTATACCTTAGAACCAGTCGTTTAGACCTTGATGATTATAATCACGAAGTCCATGAAGGATGCCATATTACAAGCATGGCAGGCACATGGTTATCAGTGGTTGAAGGTTTTGGTGGTATGAGAGTAAAGAATGATAGCCTCCACTTTGATCCACTTTTGCCACCTGCATGGAAATCGCTTCATTTTAAAGTGCGCTTTAGAGGCAGGTTTATTAAGGTTAGCATTCAGCAACAAAAACTCGTTATCACTCCTTTAGATGGCCGGACATTCAAGTATTTTGTCGACGAAAAAGAGCTGATCACTGAATGATCTAGCTCAATACATTTCATCTATCAAAACGCTGACAGCAGTAGTCTGAATAATTACACGATCACTTAAAGGCAAATGTGTAGGTGTTTCTATTGTGAAAACATCCTTACTGTTATGTAGACGATAGAAGTTTGAAAGAGATAATTGTTTAGAGAGCCACATGTACCATAGTCCCCACATTGGAGCATCAATAACTCCATTCTCCGTTTTCAAAATAACCATCTGAACGTCCTGCTCAATAGGATAGCCCATTTGACCAACTTTCTCTACCACCTTCTCAGATGCTTTCGTATCAGGTCGACCATATTGATAGATGTAAAAGCCTTTACTATCCGGATCTTCATGCAAATCGATCATAAGCGAATACTGGTTATCTGCAATAAAGGATTTAACTATATTAGATTCCTGTGATTCGAATGATGCAAAATCGCGATTAATATCTATTCCTTCCTTATTAAACCTAATATTTTGAGAAAAGCCCCATGGGTTAATAACTGGAATTACATCAAATGAACATTTTGATTCATGATTCATTAGAATCTCAATAAGTGGTATTACGGAATATGCACTGGCAGGCTCATCCCCATGAATAGCTGCATTGATAAGAGTTTTACAATCTGCACTATTTCGATAAGAAATCACCATAATCGGGCAGGAAAAATCTCCATAACTTACCTGACCTATTTCCTTAATCGACAATAATTTGTTCGATTTGACAAATTCGTTAATTTCCATGTAAAGCTCCTGCACTTTTTGTGCATCATTCAGATTATCCGGGAAGGGATCATGATGACTGGAGGCACAGGAACAGACAATAAGTGCAATACCAGTAAGAAGTAATAAAATCTTAAATACAGATTTCATATTTCTACTTTTTCTTCTTCTTATCCTCTTCCTTTTTCATCTTATCCAAATATGGAATTCCATCTGTTATCCAGTTTGCAGGATCCTGTTTCAACAAGTAGTAATTGAACCACTCATTAATTTTCTTCGTATAATCCAGAGTATTTTCCTTTTTTCTTACTGAATGATTTTCTCCTTCATAAACCAACATCACATAAGTTTTCTCCATTCTGCGCATTGTGGAATACAACTCTATGCCCTGGTGCCAATCAACAGCTCCGTCTTTATCACCAAAAGCTACCAGAAGTGGTGTTTTTATACTCTGGGCCTGGAACATAGGTGAGTTTTCTATGTATTTATCCCTAATCTCCCAAAATGGCTTGGTAAATCTACCCTGACTGGTCTCAAAGATTCCTTGATTCGGTGATCCTGAATTCCAATAAATCTCTGTATACATCGATATCATATCCGTCAATGGAGCCCCTGCAACTGCAGCACTGAAGAGATCTGTTTGGGTAATAATAAAGGCTGTTTGATACGCTCCCCAACTATGTCCCATCAGTCCAATTTTCGCTTCATCAATCATCCCTGTTGAAATTACTTTTTCCACAGCAGGAACAACACATTCCACTGCAGAAAAACCTGGGTCATCTAGACGATAAACGATATCCGGCTGTAGAACAAAGAAACCCTGCTGCACATAATTGGTGATATTATAGAAACTTTTTGTGGAAGGGTTAATGTAACGATGAAGGTTATTTGATAGAATCTCATAAATATAAATCAGCATTGGATACTGCTTACCTTCCTCATAATCAGCAGGGTAATGAAGAACACCCTGCAATGCTTTCCCGTTCTTATTTGTGAATTCAACTAATTCAGCTCTACCCCAGGCATATTCTTTCTGCTGAGGATTGGTTTGCACAATAACTTTAGCATTAGTAAGTCCAGCATCTGCAACAACTAAGGTCGGAGACTGCTCATAGGTGTTTTCTGTCCAAATATATCGCTCTGCCTTTTTTGCTTTTGATAAGCTGTACGATGAAATCGCTTTATCAACAAACATTAGTTCAACTGGATCCTTTCCCCATTTCATAGAATAGAAGCCTGTTTTCTTTGTTTTGTCGCCAGTGATAGAGAAAAACCACATTTCTTTAGTGTCTAAATAATCCTTTTCATAATCGAGTCTCTTGATTCTGAATCTATCTTCA
>JAGLDP010000111.1 GCA_023145515.1 Bacteroidales bacterium | reverse complement strand
TCGCTTCTTCCCTGAGTTAAACGCATAGCTCCTGAGCCATCTGGCTTGAAGGCCCAAATATCATATTCATCATTAATCAAAGCATACTTATCATCTTTTGTCCAACCCGATAACCCCCATGATGGTCTAACTTCAGCAGGGTGATCATCTCGAATATTCCAGAATGGAACACCCTGATTGCCCGTCAGGTTAACATGCTTAGCTGTCTCGATATCATAAGAATACCAGTTTCTATCCTTGAAATACAACAAGAATTTACCATCAGGTGATGGAGAAATGTAACCGGTGAAATTCTTCAAAAGTTCTTTTTTGTCTCCGGTTTTCAGATCCATGAAATAATAATCAGCATATGTCATCCTGAACTGAGGCTCATAAGGTTTCTCCGTGTAAACTATTGCATTTTTTTGATCACCTGTCAGACGAACTTTTCGCATCGTTGAATCAGCAATTTGGCGAAAGCTATTCTCATCCAAACCCCACATGCATAGGTAACTGAAGTTCTTATCAGAGCTATATGTCATTTTCTGTCGAGGCTGTATCTTAGAATCCTTCCAATGCCAAACATCAACTCCAGGTAACTCCTCACCCTTCTTCTCACCATCCTCACCTTTCTCCTCACCTTTCTTCTCACCATCCTCACTATCCTCACCTTTTACATCTTCCTTCTCATCCCCCTCTTCTTTCTTCTTACTAATTTCTTCTTTCTTCTTAGCACTTAACTCCTGATCTTGAATTCCAAAGAAAAGAGAGCTATTATCTTCTGCCCACTGTAAGCTTGAATTATTCACTCTCATCATTTCAGGAAATCCATCCATTTGACAGGGATTAAAAACCTCCTTATTCCAATTCTTACCTACGTTTCTATAGGCGATAATCTCATAAGCATCATCCTTATAATCCTTATTTTTCAGGAGATGAAAGAATGCTAATGCGTTCCCCTCTTTTTCCCATGTCAGCTTGCTGAAACTGCTTGTATCAGAAGCCAAAACTCTAACGATATTACTCTTAAGATCAATCACTTCAACTCCATAACCAAGAGCATTTGCAGGCTCAGTAATATAGGCCAGCAGATTACCAGTTTTATTAAAACTGATACTAGTGATATTACCAAGAGTACGCATACTTTTATCTGTCAGATCGTACAGCACTTTGTCTGTTCCTTTTGCCTTTGATTCTTTTGGTTTATACATGCTAAGAAGAAGGTGTGACCCTTCTTTAGGCAGGGTAACCCCACTCACTTCAGGGTAAATATCCTTTTTACCGTTTTCAAGGTTCAGGATAGCCAGCTTATAATGCACTGAGGATTTTTTCTTCTTCAACTTTTCCTGTTCCTTTTTTGAAACACCGATCAAATATGTGGCAAATTTGGAGTCGGCTGTAAATTGCATTCTGGTGCCAAATGCCTCTTTATACACTGTATCAGTACTTGTATTAACCATGTAAAGAGTATCATTTCCCTCACTCATAGTTACCTGATAAGCCACCCATTCACCATTCTGGCTAATGACAGCAGATCTAAGGCTTTGCCATTGGTCATAGTCATCTGGTGTCAGAGTTTTCTTTTCCTGAGCAGAAATGCTGATAGAGAATAAACTGATAGTGATCAGCCCGAGAATTACCGAAAGATTTTTCATTATAAAGAATTTACAAGTTGCTATAAAAGTACAATTTTATGGAATCAAATCCATAGCTCTTTCTGCAAGAGCAGTTATTGATAATGAAGGATTAACTCCAGGATTTGCACTAATTGAAGAACCATCTACTACAAGTAAGTTCTTGTAGTTAAACACCTCATTACGAGTATTGACTACCCCCTCCTTATCATTCCGTCCAATGCAAGCTCCTCCCAGAATATGTGCGGTTGTTGGAATTCCGAATAGAGATTCAGTAGGAAGAACAAGGGGTTTGCCATTAACTATTTTCGCATATCCCTTAGCCAGCTCTTGTGCTTCTGGAATAAAAGCGGATGGTTTCACACCATAGTCAATACCTGTCTGCATACCAAACAAACCTCTTCTAAGCCTCAAACGACTATCAATAGTTTGCATAAAGAGCATGATTTGTACTCTGTTTGCCCAGTTTCCAACAAAGTATGCCCGTGCATTATCTATAGGATGACGGATAAAGTCCCACACCAGAAGCAACAAACGATGTCCGAAATTTTTCCCACTTAACATTGGCGCCATCAACAAACGAAAAAAACCTGATCCTGTAGAGTACCGCACAGGTTCAAGATGACTATGTGAATCTGTATGCACAATTGACCCAATAGCAACCCCCTCTGAAAAGTTTTTGTCTTTTTGTCGTGATACCACTCCAATCAATGCTTCATTATTTGTGCGAACACTGTAACCTACCTGATCTGATAAATTGGGTAAAGATTTTTTCTTGAGTTTTAAAAGCAGGGGTATAGTTCCCAATACGCCTCCAGAAAAAACTACCCCTTTAACAAATATCCTTTTCTTGCCAAGTCCGAATTTCCCAAGCGGACTTATACGAACCATATAGCCTGATTCCCCCTGATTTTTCTCGAGGTTTCCTCCTAATGGCACAACGTCATCAACCCTGTTCTTCGCCCATATCTCAGCCCCTTTCTTTTGTGCCAGATACAGATAATTCTTATCCAGTGTATTTTTGGCATTGTATCTGCATCCAACCATACATCCTCCGCAGAACCTGCAACCTTCTCTATCAGGACCTTCATTATCAAAGTATGGATCAGGAACAATCTTCTCCTTTTCTCCAAAGAAAACCGCTACTCGTGTTGGCTCAAAATGATCATGTTTACCAATTACTTTAGATAATTCCTCTAGTGCTAAATCACCAGGACCAAAAGAAGGATTTGTAGAAGCTCCAAGCATTTTTGCAGCTGTCTCGTAATACGGTGCCAGCTCTTTTTCCCAATCAGCCAATCCAGTCCAGGATCCAGTACTATAAAACTCTTTGCGGGGAACAGGAAGCGTATTGGCATATACTAATGATCCACCACCTACACCTGCACCAGCCATAACTGTTATGTGTCTGAAAAACTTGAGTCTTGAAAACCCATAAAAACGCAGAAAAGGCACCCACAACCACTTACGTAAATTCCAGTTTGTTTTTGGAAACTGCTCCGATTTGAACCACCTGCCCTGTTCTACAACCAATACTTTGTAACCTTTTTGAGACAAACGAAGGGCTGCAACTGAACCACCAAACCCAGAACCTACTACTAAATAATCATAATCTAGATCCATACTATTTCAAAGTTATTGAAAGACAGAAACTATTTGGCAAACCTAAAAAAAACAATATATTTAAGTTGCTGATATTCAGATTTCATCAAACGGTTGAAATCAGCAACAACATAAATAAAAAAACAAACCCATGAAAAAATTTGGCCTTCTTTTCCTCATTTCATTCATTTTGCTTCTTTCTGGATGCCAGGAAAAACAACAAAATAGCAAAAACAACAGGGAATTGGTTTCCACTTCAGAAGTAATTCATCCTGATTGGATGAAAGATGCTGTGATGTATGAAGTAAACATTCGTCAGTTTTCAACAGAAGGAACCTTTAATGCCTTTGCCACTCATCTTCCCAGACTCAAGAATCTTGGTGTTGAAATCCTCTGGCTTATGCCTATACACCCAATAGGTATTGAAAACCGTAAAGGTGAACTTGGATCCTATTATAGTGTATTGGATTACAAAGACGTAAATCCTGAATTTGGCACGATGGACGACTTCAAAGCTATGGTTAAAAACGCACATGATCTAGAAATGAAAGTAATTATTGATTGGGTTCCTAACCATTCTTCCTGGGATAATGCTTTGCTTACTCAGCATCCTGAGTGGTATGCTAAAGATAGTACAGGAAATATGTTTTCTCCTTGGGATTGGACAGATGTTGTTCAGTTTGATTATTCTCAAAGAGGACTTCGTGACTATATGATTGAGACTTTCAAATACTGGTTAACTGAGACTGATCTGGATGGCTTCAGAATGGATGTTGCCCATCAGGTTCCAACAGATTTCTGGAATGAAGTTCGACAGCCTCTTTTGGATGTGAAGCCTGATATGATTCTTTTAGCTGAGGCAGAGAATCCTGAATTACATAAGCAAGCCTTTGACATGACTTATGCCTGGGAATTTCACCATATTATGAATGAACTTGCTCAAGGCAAAAAGAACGTGAGTGATATGTTGACATATTTCGAAAAACACGATAAAGAATACAATAACAACGATATACAGATGTATTTCACGTCTAATCATGATGAAAACTCATGGAATGGCACTGTTTGGGAAAGAATGGGAGATGCAGCTGAAGTTATGGCTGTTTTGAGTTATACTGTACCAGGAATGCCACTGATTTATAACGGACAAGAGGCAGGATTAGCACACCGACTAGAGTTCTTTGTGAAAGATTCTATTCCATGGAAAGAGCATTTTTTCAATGCCTTGTATACCAAGTTGAACAGCTTCAAGAAAGATAATCCAGCATTGTGGAATCCTGGTTTTGGTGGAGATATGCAAATCATCAACAACAATAAGCAGAAAAACGTGTTATCATATATGCGCACTAAGGGAGACAATGAAATTCTTGTTATTATGAATCTTTCTGCAGAGATTATTGATGTAGAATTGGATTCCTTTGATAACACTGAAACATTCACTTGCTTTCAAACAGGAGAAACTGTTAGCTTTGCAGCTCCAAGTGAGAGTTTATCAGCTTGGGAATATAAAATTTACTATCGTTAATAAACATGAAAAACCAGCCTACTCTATTTCTAATTCTTTTCTTTCTCTCAACTACATTTACCAATATGAATGCCCAGGAAGAGGCACCAATGCTTCGTTTAAACAGACAGTTAACTCAAGATACCAGAGTATATTATTCTGTCTTTGTTCAATCATTTTATGATAGTAACGGAGATGGGATTGGTGATATACAGGGCCTTATCAGTAAACTAGACTACATAAAAGACCTTGGTGTTGGTGGTATCTGGCTACTACCTGTTCATCCCTCCCCTACTTATCATAAGTACGATATTGTAGATTATCTGGGAATTCATCCTGATTATGGAACTATTGACGATTATAAGCAGCTCATCAAGGAAGCTCACAAAAGAGACCTCAAAGTATTGCTTGACCTTGTAGTGAATCATACATCCAATTTACACCCATGGTTTCAACAAGCAAGTAATAGTAAAAAATCGCCTTACAAGAATTATTACGTTTGGAGTGATAATCCTGAGGATTTCAAAAAGGAACCTTATCGTTGGCATCAGCTTAGAGATAAGGACGGAAATAAAATGGATGGAGCAAGATATTATGGCTTTTTCTGGTGGGAAATGCCAGACCTTAATCTTGCTAATAAGAAAGTGAGAAAAGAAGTAATCAATATTGGAAAATTCTGGTTGGATGAAATCGGAGTAGATGGTTTCAGATTAGATGCAATTAAATATGTCTTTCCAGAGGATCAGTTGAAAGAAAACCTGAAATGGTGGTCTGATTTCAGAAAAGGATTAGGGAAAAATCATAAAGAGACCTTTATAGTAGCTGAAATATGGGGAGATTCAGAAGAAGTTGCTCCCTACCTCAATCATGGAATCTCAGCCGGCTTTAATTTTCAACTATCTGACTCTATCCGAAATAGCTTGAAAGATGGCGTCAATCATTCTATTGGAGAAACAATCGAAAGTATTTACCAAAAATTCAATCAACAAACTGAGGGCTTTGAAGATGCAATTTTCCTTAGCAATCATGATATGAACCGAATCATGACTGAATTAAAAGGAAATACTTTCCAGGCCAAAGCTGCGGCAACGCTGCTTCTTACTCTCCCAGGAAATCCTTTCATATATTATGGTGAGGAAATCGGAATGCTTGGAGAAAAGCCAGATGAGTTTATTCGCGAACCATTTCTCTGGAATATTGAAGGAGAAGATGCCGGACAAACACATTGGGAGCTGCCTTATGCCTCTAACTCAAATACCGTAAAACCTCTGGAATTTCAAAAACTAGATCCCAGATCCTTGTATAATACTTATAAAGACCTTATCAGCCTGAGAAATGATAGTCCTGGAATAAAATCAGGCGGAATTGTCACTCTGCAAACTGGCAATAAAAATATTGTTGCATACTACAGAACAGGAGAACCAGACTCCTATCTTATTATGATTAATCTTAGTCCGTATATGCAAAGAATATCTGCCCCTCCAAGCATAATGCGCTATAAACCAGTATTTCAAACTCACACAGTTTTTAAAGGCTCTGACAAAGGCATTGCTCTTCAACCTTATTCAAGTTTTATCTTGAAAAGACAGGAATAATTCGATCACATCAATATCTGTGCAAAACTCGCTTCAGTTGTTAATAATTAGGCAGAATACTTCTGGCAACATTATTTACCTTTCCGCCCAAATCTAAACAAAGAATTATGAGCGGTATTTTTGGAGCAATCTCTAAGAAAGAAGTTGTGCTAGATGTTTTCTACGGCACTGATTATCATTCACATCTTGGCACTAAAAGAGCAGGAATGGCTTTTTTTGACAGAGGAAAATTTACTCGATCAATACATAGCCTTGAGAATGCATATTTTAGAAATAAGTTCGAATCACAGCTTAAAAATTTTGCTGGCACCTCAGGAGTAGGAGTAATATCTGACACCGACAGTCAGCCTATACTTGTGAACTCACACATGGGCAAATTTGCTCTGGTAACTGTAAGCAAGATTAATAATAGCGACGAACTAACTCAAAGATTTCTTGATAAGGGCATGCAGTTTGTCGAAACATCTCAAGACTTCACCAATCCTACTGAGCTTGTTGCTAAACTTATTTGCGAGGAAAAAGATTTTGTATCCGGAATTGAAAATGTCTTTAATTCTGTGAAAGGCAGTTGTACTCTACTGATATTAAATGAGGATGGGGTTATTGCTGCCAGGGATAAACTAGGACGAACTACTATCATTTTAGGCAAAAATAAAGATGGATTTGCAGTAGCCTCAGAAACCTGCTCATTTCCAAATCTTGGATATCAAATTGAGCATTATATCGGTCCGGGAGAAATCATCCACATTACAGCAGAGGAATACAAAACTCTCCGTCCTGCTTCCGAGAAGTCTCAAATATGCAGTTTCCTATGGGTATATTATGGTTATCCAAATTCCAACTATGAAGGGATAAACGTTGACGAATGCCGATATCGTTGTGGTGCTGCTCTTGCCAAAAGAGATGAAGTAAAAGCAGATTTTGTTTGTGGCATCCCAGACTCTGGAGTTGGTCATGCTTACGGCTATTCCAATGAGAAAAAAATGCCCTACAAAAGAGCATATTCGAAATACACTCCCACCTGGCCAAGAAGTTTTATGCCTCAGGATCAAGAAACCAGAGATCTGGTGGCTAAAATGAAGCTGATTCCGAATCAGGAGCTTGTAAGAGGACAAAGAATGGTTTTCCTTGATGATTCTATTGTGCGTGGAACACAGTTGAAAGATAACACTAAGGATTTATATGACCAGGGAGCTAAAGAAGTTCACATGAGAATTGCTTGTCCTCCTTTAACATTCCCCTGCCTTTACCTGAATTTCAGCCAATCCAGATCTACAATGGAACTGGCAACCAGAAAGGCCATAACTCAACTAGAGGGTTCAGAGAAGCATCTTGAGGAATATGCAGATCCTACAACAGATAGATACAAAGCGATGGTTGCACAAATAGCCAAAAATCTGGGTTTGGATTCTTTAATATATCAGGATTTACCCGATCTGATTGAGGCTATCGGCATTCCAAAAGAAAAACTCTGTACACACTGCTGGGATGGCAGCAGTTATTATTAATGATCTTTCACCCAGTTTCTG
This sequence comes from Bacteroidales bacterium, assembly GCA_023145515.1. Classification (GTDB taxonomy): domain Bacteria; phylum Bacteroidota; class Bacteroidia; order Bacteroidales; family UBA12481; genus JABHCC01. Next base: position 7,830 of record JAGLDP010000111.1, on the reverse strand, counting down.
GCATTAACAAATGCCTCTAACCAGGGACTAGCCTCATCATTTTTACGATCAGCAGGGTAATGAGCCCATTGCCACGGCAGAAATGCCCTTTCAAGGTGAGGCATCATCGCCAAATGTCGCCCGTCGTCAGAGCAAATCGCTGCAAGCCCTTCAGGTGATCCATTTGGATTAGCAGGATATGAATCGTAACCATATCTCACAGCTTTGTTATAGCTACTAATATCTTTAGGGAAAACGAACTTCCCTTCACCATGAGCTACCCAAACACCTAGCTCAGCACCTGCCAAGGAACTGAGCATCACAGAATTACTTTCTTCAATCTTAACAGTTAGGAATGCTGATTCAAATTTACCTGAATCATTATGGTCCATTTTTGGATGCTCTGTATCATTTGGGTGAATTAAATCAAGTTCCATCATTACCTGACAACCATTACAAATACCTAAACTGAGTGTATCAGTCCGCTTATAGAATCTTTCCAGACTTTCCTTTGCTCTTGGATTATACAAAAACGCACCTGCCCAGCCTTTTGCTGAACCCAGTACATCAGAATTTGAGAATCCACCAACAAAAACAATGAAGTTAACATCAGAGAGATCCTCCCTTCCTTCAATCAGATCAGTCATGTGTACATCCTTGACATCAAATCCAGCCAAATGCATGGCATAGGCCATTTCCCTATCTCCATTTACTCCCTTTTCACGAATGATTGCAGCCCTAAGGCCTGATTTCTCTTTTCTATCAGGGTCAATTCCATAATTAATAAATTCACCAGTAAAACCATCAGGAAAACTGTATTTCAATTTCTGGTTTTTATAGTTAGCATACCTTTCCTTAGCATGCTCATCACCACATTGATCCATATCAAAAAGATAGGAAGTGTGATACCACTCATCCCGCATCTCATCTATTGGTAAACTCTCATCAAATCCTTTTCCTTCAATTTCAATATTCCGTGCATGAATGGGTGAACCTAATAAATAAGCATTTAGCTCAGTTGAATCCAATATCGCTTTAGCAGCATCATAATCACTCACTTGAATAACAATGGCAGGTTGTTCAGAAAACAAAATACGAATTGGATCTTGCTCCTTGAAGTTATCCAGATTAATTGCAACACCACCCTCACTATTTGGGAAATTCATTTCTAAGAGACAAGTAATCAAACCACCAGCAGACACATCATGTCCGCTGACAATTTGTCCATTCCCTATAAGTGTCTGTATAGCATTGAAGCCGTTCTTAAATGATTTTGGATCACTGGCATCCGGCACCTTGCTCCCAAGCTGATTCAAAATCTGAGCAAAACTGGATCCCCCGAGTTCAAACTCTCCATTTGAGAAATCAATATACAGTAGGCGACTATTGGGATCATTGACGATAACCTGCGGGACAACTGACTGTATATCTGAGACTTCACCTCCCGTAGACAGGATAACTGTACCAGGAGCATATACTGTTTTTCCACCCGGATACTTTTGAGTCATTGACATCGAATCTTTCCCGGTTGGCACATTAACACCTAACTCACAGCAATAATCGCTTAAAGCTTTGACAGCCTGAAATAAGCGAGCATTCTCACCCGGGTTCTTAGCAGGCCACATCCAGTTTGCTGATAGTGAAACTGATTTTATCTGATCCTTCAAAGGAGCCCATATCATATTCGTCAGAGCTTCAGCCACTGCCAGTCTGGAACCAGCCTCTGCATCAACCATCGCAGCAATTGGCGCATGTCCTATTGAGGTAGCAATACCCTTCTTCCCCCGGTAATCAATTGCAACTACAGCAAGGTCATTAACAGGAAGTTGAACCTCTCCTGCGCACTGTTGCACAGCACCTTTTCCAGTTACTGAACGATCAACTTTATTAGTTAGCCAATCTTTACAAGCCACAGATTCAATCTGTAGTACCTGATTCAAATATTCTAAGAACTTCTTTGGCTGATAGCTTATTTTAGAATAGCTATCAGTATTAGTTTGATCTGTCAAAACAGTTTTTGGAGGTTTACCAAACATATAAGCCAAATCCCAATCAATCGGGTTTTGTTCAGGTGGGTTATTCTTAAAGACAAAACGATAATCACCTGTGGTTTTTCCAACCTCATAAATAGGAGATCGTTCACGTTCAGCTATTCTTGTAAGTATTGGTAAGTCCTTCTCCTTAATAATCAATCCCATTCTTTCTTGCGACTCATTGCCAATAATTTCTTTGGCAGAGAGGGTAGGATCACCAACAGGGAGTTTATCTAGATCAATGTACCCACCAACTTCTTCAACAAGCTCTGAAAGACTATTCAGATGTCCGCCAGCTCCATGATCATGAATAGCAACAATAGGATTGATATCAGCTTCAGCCAAAGCCCTGATAGCATTATACACTCGCTTTTGCATTTCAGGATTTGAGCGCTGAACTGCGTTTAACTCAATGGCATTGGCAAATTCTCCGGTAGCAACTGAGGAAACAGCACCTCCTCCCATCCCAATCCGGTAATTATCGCCACCAAGAACAACAATTACATCACCTGTCTCAGGAGTATCCTTTTGAGCATCTGAATGCTTACCATATCCCACTCCGCCCGCTTGCATAATCACTTTATCGTAACCAAAAGTCTTGTCGTTCTCCTCATGCTCAAAAGTAAGCAGACTACCACAAAGCAGGGGCTGCCCAAACTTATTCCCAAAATCACTGGCACCATTTGAGGCTTTTACCAGAATTTCTTTAGGCGTTTGATATAACCATTTTCTTGCTTCTTGCTTATTTTCCCATTGACGACTCTCACCCATTCTTGGATATGATGTCATGTAGACAGCTGTACCAATCAATGGCATACTTGCTTTCCCTCCTGCCATCCTATCACGAATTTCACCACCGGCCCCTGTTGCTGCACCGTTAAAGGGCTCAACAGTAGTAGGGAAATTATGAGTCTCTGCCTTTAGAGAAATCACAGTCTCAATATTCTTGGTTTCAAAAAAATCAGCCGTATCCTGAGTAGCAGGGGCAAATTGCTCGGCATCAGGACCAACAATAAAAGCTACGTTATCTTTATATGCAGATACAATTGTATTCGGGTTGACCTTAGAAGTCTTCTTAATTAGAGTAAATAGTGATTCTTGCTTTTCTTCCCCATCAATAATAAAAGTTCCATTGAAAATTTTGTGTCGACAATGTTCAGAGTTTACTTGTGAAAAGCCAAAAACTTCACTGTCGGTCAATGGTCGACCCATTTTATTAGAAACATCATTCAGATATTCAATTTCATCAGCACTGAGGGCTAATCCTTCCTTTTCATTATAAACTGAGATATCCTCAATAGATACTATTGGCTCTGGCTTACGATCGATATCATAAATATCCTGTGTAAGTCTCTCATACAAATTCTGCAGCATTGAATCGTAAGGCGCATCCTTATTCTCTGCAATAAAAAACTCTTCAATTCTAATAGTTTCATCTACTCCCATATTCCTTGTTATTTCAACTGCATTGGTTGACCAAGGGGTAATCATTTCCTTACGCGGACCTACAAACCAGCCAGTTACTTCAGCTTGTTCAATCAAAGGAGCTTTGCCAAAAAGCCAGAATAACTTATCCTGATTGTTTTTAGAAAGTTCCTGTGACGCTTGAACTGCAAAAATCTGAGATTTACCTTTGAAAAAGAGGACCATAATTAAGGAATTATAAATAGATTAAGAATCGGCAACAAAAGTACAAATTAGAAAAACAGCAACAAACTTTGACCTTTTCCAATTAGATTCGTATAAATATCAGAAAGTGACTGAATGTCGGAGATCAAACTAAATAAATACTCTCGAAAAATAGTTGAATCAAATGAGCAACGATTCACCAGATTAATGAATGACAATATGGATTTTGCTTATAATATAGCGAGAAAATTCTTTGATGAGAAAGATGATATCCAGGATGCTGTCCAATCAGCTTTTATCAAAGCCTGGAATTCATTTTCAAATTTCAATGAAAAGAAATCTCTCTTTAGTACCTGGTATTATTCAATCCTTCGAAATGAGTGTATTGACAGACTGAGAAAAGGGATCGATCACCATAAAGGCAACACCAAGCAACCAGAGCTCCTAAGTAGCAGTGATCTGTCTAATGAGGCTGACAATAAAGAACTCTATCAGCAGATAATACTACTAGCAGAGCGCCTTTCAGTAATCCAGAAAGAAACATTCTTACTCAGAGATATTCATGGCTATACTATTAAAGAGACAGTCAATATTTCTGGCCAATCTGAGGGAAGTATAAAAACAAATTTATATCTGGCGAGAAAGAAGATGAAGAAATGGTTAATTGAAGAAGATTTATTATGAATATAATACCTGATATTGAAAGCACAACACCTTGGCTTCCAGCTAATAAAACAGGCATGCCAGAGCAGATGAAGAATGACATTTTAATGAATCTGTCGAAAGTCACACAAGGCCAGATCAAGAAGCCAAAGCCTTTGCGTTTAATAATTAATCTGGCAAGCGCAGCTTGTCTGTTGCTTTTTCTCGTCTATAGCTTTGAACAATATAACACTCTAAACAAAATCAGTCAATTAGAGACTCGAATTGCTGAAATCACAGGAGATTCACCTGTACAATTGCGAACTCAGAATGAGCTCCTAATAATTAACTCTTTTGTAAGTTGGTCAGAGATTTCATCGCTCAGGCTTTCCCCAACAGATCCCAGCATTGAGAATCAGCTTCTTCCATCATATCTGAAAGCAAATTTATTTGGAGACAGGGAGTTAAAAGAAAAATTCTCAAAGTATTTACGCGAATTTCAATTAGCCACAAAAATCTACATACCATGAAAAAGCAAGTGAGAAAAATACAGTATTTTCTTATTGGTACAGCAATGCTATTTGTCTTACCCGGTTGTCTCGACATCTATTTTACCACAGAAATCAAACCAAACGGAGAAATATCAAAAACTGTAGTGTTCGAAGGAGATTCGACCGAAATACTGGATGTCTACTTTCCGTTTATGGAAGATGAAAGCTGGGAAAGAGAATGGATCTATATCGATAAAGATAAGAGTAAGCTAATTCTTTCAAAGACTTTTAAAAATGCCAAACAGGCAAGTCTTGATCTTAACCCTGATGATAGTCTTCCATATATCCGTATTCAACCAGAACTCAATAAAAAATTCCGCTGGTTCTTCAGTTACTATGAGTATACTGATTTATTCCTCGCCTCAAATCCATTTGACAAAATTGATTGGAGAGAATATCTGACTGAAGAAGAGGTGGGATTAATCTCAATGGATGAAGAAGACCGTGAGGCCGACCCAGGATATAACAAATCAGAGTATAAAACAGTTGAAAAAAGATTTGAAGATTATCTGCTAAATAGTGGATTTGAAGAGTTCTTTCTCTTATTCATGCAGGCCTTGAGAAATACTAACGAGATTGACTTGAAAGAAGAAGCTGTTTTAGCACAAAAACAAGAACTTTTCAAACTTGCTGTTGCCGGTAAAAATGACTATGCCGATGCAATATTGATGTCCTTTCAAGATATCCTTGATAGTGCAGATCTTGCTAAAATTGGTCAGCAGAATATAGAGCTCTTTGGGTATTTTGATAAAAAAATAGACTTCTTTGAGAGTGTCTTCGATGACAATCTGTATTTTACCATCAGGATGCCCGGATTGTTGATTAATACGAACAGTAATCAGATCGAAGGAAACAGTTTATCATGGGAGCTTGATTCTTTTGATGCATACTTCAATGATTATCCCATGACAGCAGAAAGTCGAATTGTCAACATATGGGCCTTTGTAGTTGCTGGTATAGCAATAGCCATTCTGCTGTTCTCACTCATTTGGAGTGTTTTCAGGCGAAAGAAAGCCTAGATAATGATCAGTAATTGGCTGATGGTTCTGCCATTGGCCAGCTGCTGTTTTAATATATATGTTCCGGGCACGATACCAGAAAGGGAAACTGTATTTCTTGATCCAAGCAAATCCCACTTCGCAATATCACTACCTGCAAGACTAAACAGCTCGGCAGTTTGAACTGCAGAGTGCTGAAAAGTAATATAATCACTAGCCGGATTTGGATAGACAGTCGATTCTTCATCAATATCATAACTCAGAATCCTTAAAACATCCAACTGATTTATGGCTGATATTGTACGATTCTGAATGTAAGGGATCAGCCCCGACTTAACATGACCAGCATCCAGACGATCATTATAGGATTGCAAAAAATCTGAAAAATCCCATCCATAATCCAGGGAATAAAATGGATCATCCGGAATTCGAGAAGCGATCCTGCTACGGAATCCAATAATGTCAGCCTCTAACTCGCCATTCAAAATATGATTTTCAAGAAACTCTCTGAACAACTCAGAATACATCTCTCTGAATTGGGGCACTGCCAAAATTCTTTCATAAATGGGCCTTGCTTCCCAGGGCGAACACCAGTTATAAATATCGCGCTCATCCCAATCAATTCCAAACCAATCTATTCCAAATGTATTATCCAGATCATACGGAATGTATTCAAAGAGTCCTGATTCAGTATTATTATAGAGGTAAAAATTATTTTTATTGAAAATCGGTCCATCCCAGTTCCCGGTAAAAATATCCATAACCATTGCTGACAAATAAGAATCTACGTTAAATACTTTGGGTAACTCTTGGTACAGCAGATTTATTGGTGTATTATTTAAAACTCTGATAAAATCCATAAGATCAGTATAATCATCGGCTTCTTCATTGGTCTTTAACTGGTAAGCTCTTCGATCATCATTCATGAATTTATAGCTCTCAGGATCATTCCCCAGCCAATTCAGTGCAGCTGGCCAGAGACACTTATACAAATTACCATCTTTATTTCCGTAGCGCAGATTCACAAACTCCTCATCCACATGTTCAACATTGATGTACACTCCCCAGAATTCATCATTTATATATAGTAAAATATGATTAGCCCGGCTTGCAGGTATATTTAGATCTTTGCAGATATCCCAACCCAGCTTGGAACGAATCACTGATGGATCATTATGCTCGCCATTAAGGTTCATTTTCTCTAAACCATAAAACTTCTGATCTCCATCAAATGAATTGAAGGCGACCTTAAAAGATTTCTTCTTAGAAAATCGGGATGTATTTCCCCGGCACCGGAAACCCACCAGACTTACAACTTCATTTACCAATCCATTATCAAATTCAAATCCGGCAGGATATTCATGATCTGAATAAGGATTAGCATATATAGCCTGCAAGCTATCAGGATCAATAGTGATTCTAATCACAGGCACAACATCATCCCTAAACACCTCTCCGTCAGCAGGAAACAACTGCTGAGAAAAACCCGCTCCACAGAAAGTCAAGCTCCAAAAGCCAATAACAAACACCACTAACCTCACACTGATAACCATATTTCTAATTTAAATCTCATTCCTTTGTCCTTTGCCTTCTGCCTTTTTGCCCTTTGTCTTCTAATACCCTCCAGCCTGTCCATCCTTCCTGCTCTCTGAAGCTCCATAAAACACTTTTTGTCGATTATCCCACTTAATAGCCTGATAACCACCAAATCCACCATTTGCCCATTGAATCTTATGCCCTTTACTAACCAGAGACTTGATGGTTTCATAAGAAAAACCACTCTCAAGGTACACCGTACCACCATCCCTCATTACCTCGCCTGTTGGCTGGGAAGAACCTGAATGCCTGATACGAGGTGCATCTCCAGCCTCCTGCAAATTCATTCCAAAATCAATCAGATTAACCACAATCTGTGTATGTCCCTGAGGCTGCATAGCCCCACCCATCAATCCAAAGCTAATCCATGGTTGGCCATCTTTAGTGATAAAAGCAGGTATA
>JAGLDP010000110.1 GCA_023145515.1 Bacteroidales bacterium | reverse complement strand
ACCAAAGGTTGGAATTACTGCTCTTGAGAGTGGTACTTACAATGACTTTACCAATATCAATATTGGGGGAGTCAAACCTGACGGAAGCGATGGGGTGAGTGAAGTATCATACCTGATGCTTGAAATCATTGAAGAGCTACACATACTTCAGCCCGGTAACTCGGTGCATATCAGCTCTCGTACCCCCGACAAATTTCTCCATGCCGCAACTAAGGTTATCAGACAGGGACATGGATACCCATCCGTTTTTAATCCTGATCAGTATATTCTCGAAATGGTCAATATGGGCAAATCTGTTCAGGATGCTCGCGAAGGGGGATGCAGCGGATGTATTGAGGTGGGTGCTTTTGGTAAAGAAGCTTTTCTGTTAACCGGGTATTTGAACGTGCCTAAAGTACTGGAAATTACACTGAATCGGGGCTTGGATCCGGTAGGTGGAAAAATGGCTGGGATAGATTGTGGGGATCCGAGGGAATGGACCGATTTCGAGGATGTATATGCTGCTTTTATGAAGCAGCTGAACTATATCGTTGAGACAAAAGTAAAAGTGAGCAACTATATCGACCGCATGTTTGCCAAATATGCTCCGGCTCCGTTCCTCTCTGTTGTAATTGATGACTGCATTGCTAAAGGCCGTGATTATTATGATGGTGGTCCGCGCTACAACACCAATTATATCCAATGTACCGGCTTGGCAACAGTTACTGATAGCTTATCTGCTATCCGTAAGCATGTGCTTGAAGATAAGCGATATAGCTGGACAGATATGCTTGATGCATTGGAGTATGATTTCAAGGGAGATGAGAAAATGCGACAGTTTATTCTGAATCGTACTCCTTTCTTTGGAAATGATGATGATGTGGCAGATTCTCTTGCTGTAAGGATTTATGACGACCTGGTCAAGGCGATTGATGGAAAACCAAACACAAAGGGTGAATCTTTCCACCTGAATATGCTATCAACTACTTGCCACATATATTTTGGAATCGTTTTGGGAGCGAGCCCAAATGGGAGATTTTCTGGCAAATCAATATCTGATGGTACTTCACCATCGCATGGTTGTGATACTAACGGACCAACAGCTGTGATTCGCTCACTGGCTAAATTAGATCAATCCAAATCAGGAGGAACACTATTAAATCTGCGTTTTCTTCCCAGTCTGGTAAAACGAGATGAGGATGTAGTAAAACTCGGACACCTAATTCGAAGTTATTTCAGTATGGGCGGACATCATGTTCAGTTTAATATTGTAGATACTGCAACCCTGAATGCAGCACAAAAACATCCGGATGAATACAAGGATCTGCTGGTGAGAATGGCCGGGTATTCTGATTATTTTAATGATATGAACCAGGATTTGCAGCAGGAGGTAATTGATAGAACAGAGAATGAAACTTTTTAATAGAGCTCTGAAAACTTCTTTATGACCGGATTAATATTCGACATAAAACCCTATTCGATCAACGATGGTCCGGGAATCAGAATTACCCTGTTCCTCAAGGGTTGTCCTTTGAATTGTGTTTGGTGTCATAATCCTGAGAGTATTTCTCCTCATGTGCAGAAGATGTATTCTAAAAGTAAGTGCATTGGATGTGGAGCTTGTGTTGATGAATGTCCGGTAAATGCCCTGACCCTGACTCCGGACGGAATTGTAACGGACACTGATTTATGTACGCTATGTGGCAGATGCGCTGATGTTTGTCCGACTTTGGCTATAGAGATGTCAGGTAAACAGGCCACTGTGGAGGATATGATGAAAGTGATCAGAAAGGAAGCTTTAACCCTGGATCAATCAAATGGTGGAGTTACAATTTCTGGTGGCGAGCCGATGATGCAGTCTGATTTTCTTATTGAATTACTGGATGCCATTGGAGAAGAAGGTCTTCACAGGGCAGTTGATACCACCGGATTTGTCAAAACAGAAACTCTACTTGAGGTGGCTAAACGCACTGAGCTATTTTTGTATGATCTCAAGTCGATGGATCCTGAGGTTCACAAGAAGTACACCGGGGTTGGTAATGAAAAGATATTGAGTAACCTGAAAATTTTAGCTGAGTCTGGAGCTTCAATAAGGGTAAGAATTCCGCTGATAAAAGGCGTGAATTCAGATCAAGCCAATATCCGGGCATCGGCACAGTTCCTGGCTGGCTTACCCGTAAGAATTCCTGTAGATATACTGCCTTACCACGATATCGCAATAATGAAGCATGAGAAACTCGGACAGAAATATCAGCAGGATGAATTGCAAGAACCTGGTGCTTCTGAAATCGAGGGGATTATTCAGCAGTTTGCAGAGCTCGGAATTACTGCAAGAGTTGGCGGTTAGGCTATTTAATATGCCTTATTATCTTTGATCTATTAAATTAAGCACATGAATCGTTTTCTCTTAGTTATCCCACTAGTCTTTTTTTCTATTGGAATCAAAGCCCAAAACATCGTTCCTGAAGTTGCTGCTGCACAGATAAGCCAGGGGTTCAAACTTGATGGGTTTTTAGATGAACCCACATGGCAGAAAGCCAATGTGATTTCAAACTTCAGAATGGTTGAACCTTATGATAACTCAGATCCGAGTTTCAGAACTGAGGTTAGGATTTTAGTCGATTCTAAGAATTTGTATCTGGGTGTTAAGTGTTTTGATCCGGATCTGGATAAGATGGTTGTTTTTTCTAAAGCCCGTGATTCAGATTTGGATGATGAAGATTATATCAAGTTTGTTTTTGACACTTATGGGGATGGGAGGAGTGCTTATATTTTTGCGATTAATGCTTTTGCCTCGAGATATGATGCGCTGGCAAGTAATCGGGGAGAAAGTGAAGATCGTAGTTGGGATGCTGTATGGGAGGCGAAAACTCAAATTTTGCCGGATGGTTGGACTGCTGAGATTAGGATTCCTGTGAACTCACTTACCTTTCGCAAGGGATTGAATACCTGGGGGTTTAATGTTGAAAGACGAATCCAGCGTTTGCTTGAAGTTAATCGCTGGACAGCCATATCCAGAGATTATCAACTGGCCCAAACAATTCATGCCGGTCATTTGAATAGCCTACCGGATTTTAATCTTGGGATTGGATTAGTGGCCAAAGCATCAACTATGCTTGACTGGAAACAATCTGTAGGAGTCGATGGCAAGCTTAAATGGGATAATAGCCTGGATTTAACCCAGAGAATTACACCTGATATTACAGCTCAGCTTACAATTAATACTGATTTTGCTGAAACTGAGGTGGATACCAGAAGAACTAACCTGACACGCTTCTCACTGATGTTTCCTGAGAAACGTCAGTTTTTCCTGGAAGGATCAGATATATATGATTTTGGTTTTGGTCTTGGACATTCAATGCTGGCTTTTCAAAGTCGCAAAATAGGCTTAGTTAAAGGACAGGCTGTGCCACTTCAGCTTGGAGGAAAAGTGAATGGTAAACTTGGCAATACCCAGTTTGGAGGAATAGTGGCTCGTACCGGGATGGTTGAGGATTTAGCCCCGGCATCTACTATGGGTGTAGTCAGGATTAAACAAAATATTCTGAAGGAGTCAAATATTGGAATGATTGGGATGATTGGAGATCCTATGGGCAGAACAGGCAGCTGGACAGCCGGTATGGATTTTACTTACCAGAATTCTGAGTTTATGGGTGACAAAAATTTTATTTTTGGCGCATGGGGCTTAATGGCTGACCGAGATGGTCTGGAAGGAGACCGCACAGGACTAGGATTCAAAATTGATTACCCAAATGATTTACTAGACATGTCTCTAACATATTATCGTTTGGGCGAATCATTTGATCCTTCTCTTGGCTTTGTTCCCCGCAAAGGAATTTCTTATTATCGATTGGGAGCAGACTACATGCCTCGTCCTGAAAAGTGGAATATCCGAAAGTTCATTTTTGAATCTTCCTTCTCTCTTTATACTGATCTGGATAACCAGTGGGAGAGTTACCGTATTTTTACGGCGCCAATACATTTTGCACTAGAAAGTGGCGATCGTTTCGAGTTTAACGTTATTCCTGCTGGCGAATTTCTGAAAGTACCTTTCGATATTGCTGATGGTGTAACAATTCCTGAAGGATCTTATCATTATAACAGATATCGTTTGGAATGGGAGGCTGCTAGCAAGAGGAAGATAAGCGGACAGGCAACCTGGTGGTTTGGAGGGTTTTACGGAGGAAGTTTGCAGCAAATAGAGCTTGAAGTAAATTGGCGGCCATTTGGTTTCTTGATTTTTGAAGGAAGCTATGAACGAAACATTGGACATCTCTCATACGGAGATTTTACTCAAGACTTATATGGTGTAAGGGTTCAGTTAAACATGAGCTCGAATCTCAATTTTAGTTCATTTGTTCAGTATGATACTGAAAGTCGCTCTTTTGGTACTAATAATCGCTTTCGCTGGACTTTTGCCCCAAGGGGTGAGCTGTTTATTGTGTACAATCACAACATGGCAAAACCGATTGAAGAGAGATTCTGGCTTTATCAGTCAAACCAACTTATTGTTAAGCTGGTATATGGCATTGGTATTTAGGGAACTAAGTGAATAGACAGGTGCTTGAGATATTATTTGGGTGTTTGACAGGATTCTAGTAATTTTATGTTGATAATGAGGAGCTTATTCACTTAATAGTACCTGTCATGAATAAAATCTCAATGTTTCGGATTTTCACGTTCATAATCATTCTTTTGTCTGTGTTTGTGTTAAATAATAGTTGTGATGAAGGTCATGACTATGAATTATTTGATTATGGCGACGATATTGGTCAGTATTACTATGGTAATACGGCTGTTTTTGATGAAAGTGGTGGTTGGTTGATTGAAATAGATGAGGGATCAGATATCTATGGGTGTTCAGTATACGTTCCGGAAAATGCTGTTCAGGATGTTACAGTTACGATGGCTATTTATGAGCCGGAAATTGATATTGAAAGAGAGGATTATCCTGATTTTGAACCAAAGTGGATACGGTTTAGTCCTAATGATATTACGTTTGGGGATACAGTTAATTTAGGTCTTAGTTTCGCACACTTACCTCATGGGAACATTTGGATTATGAATGTTCTGCAATATATTCCTGAGACCAAGGGGTTTAAGGTTCACCCTATTGCAGACTCCAAAGCAAGTGAAGAAGTTGTATACATTGATGTTCTTGAATTAGGAATATTTGCGGTGTTTCCAAGTCACAAGTAATTGGTGGGAAAGGAAATAATAATTAGAAAAATAATCTTAATCCTTGCCTTATTTTCTATTTCCTAATTTCTATTTCCTCTCTATAATCCCCAATAGCTTCAATCCGAACCGGCCCGGCAGGTGTTATTTCAATGGGAGCAACATTCAGCTTCAGTATGTTTCCGTTATATTCAATTTCTTCAAGACGGTCAGTTTCCAATGTAGTGCCTAATTTTTTCATAAAGGGGAAGAGGTCTTCACCAACTGCGATACTCATATCTTCAATCATTTCATCCCATGTGAGACGATGTTCTGGATCATCTTGCCAGCGGGTATGCTGAACATATTTCCATCTGGGGTACCAGGTGGGACCATAGCGGTCATCTAGTTTTTGCCACATGTACCATGTTTTTGTCCAGTCTTTGCCTTTGCCCCAGTTCTTTCTTAATTCTTCATTTTCGTAATTTGTTGCCAGATCGAGAGCATTACCATCCGGATCATATTTGAAAAAGGAATTACAATTTCTGTTAGATTCGGTCAGAAGTTCGTCTTTAAACAAGGCATTCACTTTTCCCTGAAACCATCCAGCGTGAGCTTCACCACGATTTGGGATAGGAGCAATGCCAGCCACAAAGCCATCGTCATTTACCGGACCATGCATCGTATGCGCTAGTTCATGTCCGAATATAGAAAGAATCCCATGTGGATTGAGACTGATAATTCCATTTTCTTTAGGACGGTAAGCATTCACTGCCCATCCGCCGCCGCTTCCGGCAGCCAGGATCAGGTACATGGGTTCATCGGTCGGTTTAGAAGGGAGTCGTTCCTGAACAAAATGCTGCGCTTTAGGTATATCAATTGTAACGGTTTTCAATAATTCATCTTTTTGATTGGCGGCCCAATAGAAGACGATGTTATTAAAATTGTCTTCCAGTTCCGGATAGATTCCGCCACCACCCCACATTGGTTCGGGTAGGCGAGGTTCATCACTAAGAGCTTTTTGCTTATTTGTCAACCATTCCATAGCTTCTTTAAGCTTCTGATCAACAGAGTCTTTTTGAATTTGGTCGGCCTTTTTCGGATAGCGAAAATCTGAACCTGATTCTGTAAACCACACACGGCCTTTATTCATGTCTATTTTGGTGACCAGCTCTTGTTCAGAGTCCAGCTTGAATGCTTCCCTGATTTGTTTTACTGCTGATTTTCCCTGAACAAGGAGGCCTCCGCCTTCATTCACGAAACTATTCAGGCTATTCAATTCATCCTCTGTATAGATTTGAGATTTATAGCTGTTTTGTCCTGTTATGATGAGCTGAAATTCAGGATTTGGCATCCAAACAAATGGATGAATTTTATTAATAGTATCATACACCATTCGTATTCTGCTTTCACCATCTGAAGCAAGCACCGAGTTTAGGGTAGCATGGCTTCCCACTGCCCTGTATCCCAGATCGTTAAGTTGCTCTGGTAGAGTCCAAAGAGTAGTAAAGCTGCATTCATGAGCCATGTCGATAAGAACGTTGAATCCTTTGTCGTTAATCACTGCTTGTGCCGGTAGGGGATACTGTTTCAGTAGTTCAGATGGTAGCGTTTTGCCATTTGTCCAGTAGTCAGTAATCTGCTCGTTGGTCCAGGAGGGAGTAGTGGAGCAAGATGAGAGGATGAAAACAAAAGATAAAAGCATGTAAAGTGAGGAGAGGAGATGTTTCATAATGTTCATTTTTAAATAAAAGGAATTTCTATTTGATCGTCTAGCAACCTGAAACTCATTCGGTGATACTTAGTTACTCCATGTGCCAGAATTCCTGCCCGATGCAGTTTTGTTGGGTAAGCTTTATTTCTGTTCCATGAATACATTGGGTATTCATGATGAATCTTTTCCATATAATCATCCCGGTAGGTTTTGGCCAGGACAGATGCGGCAGCGATTGACATAAAGCGTCCATCCCCTTTAATTTCACAAGAATGTGGAATGCCGGGATAAGGTTTGAAACGATGACCGTCGATTAATAAGGCTTCAGGCTTATGGCTTAAGGCTTGCACAGCTTTATGCATGGCCAGAATGCTTGCATTCAGGATATTTATCTCGTCGATTTCTTTCGGACTAACCTCGGCAACTGCCCATGCTATAGCTTCTTTTTCAATTACTTCACGTAGTATAATTCGTTTTTTTTCGCTTAGCTTCTTGGAGTCATCTAGTAAAGGATGAAAGAAGTCTTCTGGAAGAATCACAGCAGCCGCAAAAACTGGTCCGGCCAGACAGCCTCTGCCAGCTTCATCACATCCGGCTTCTATCCGGCCAGAGATTAAATATGGTAACAGTGAATTAGTCATGACTATTCTCTAATTCTGTAATCACAGTATCCAGACATTCCCAAACTTTTTGTGAAGTTTTATCCCAGCTGAATTTTTCTTTCTGCCAGAAACCTTTCTGAATTAACTCCTTTCTTAAATCTCCATCAGAAACCAGTTTTTTCATTTGATCAGCGATTTCTTCCACATTCCCGGGATGGGCATATAACACGGCCTCTCCTCCAACTTCAGGTAGCGATGTTTCGGTAGAAGTTAATACAGGCACTCCCGCATACATAGCTTCAACAACAGGAATGCCAAAGCCTTCAAACCAGGGTACAAAAGTCATAGCCAGTGCAGACCCAAGTGCTACACGAAGTTCATCAGACTCTAAGCGACCCAGAAATGAAATATTTGATCTTCGATTTTCGATATCCGCCCTTTGTCCTTCGCTCCTTCCTTTACCCCACATTTCGGCTCCAACCACTACCAATTTCACCTCAGAGCCAGTTTGCTCAACAAAGCGATCAAATGCCTCAATAAGATTGCCAAGGTTCTTCCTCGGATGAATGGATCCAATAAAAATAAAATACTCTGATCCCTCTGCAAATTTTAACCTTCCTGCTTGCTTATCTTTCTCGGTAAAGGGTGTATATGCTTCATTTGCACCATTATATACTACATCTATTAGGGATTTGTCGATTCTGTATGTCTTGTAGATGTCTTTCTGAGAGTATTCTGAAACCGTACAAATTCGATCAGCCTTGCGGGCAAATCGTGGGAAAAAGTAGTTGTAATAATGTCGTGTTAAAAAGGGCAAATCTTTCGGACGATGGGCGAAATTGATGTCATGTATCACTGGTATCTGGGGAACTTTGCTGCGTAATGAAAGATATCCATCCGGAGAGAAGAATAAATCAGCATTGATCTTTTTTAGAACTCTTGGCAATCTCCATTCAAACCACAAATACCATAAAAATGGATGTCGGGTAGGCAGACCTACAACCATGGCTTTGATATTGTCTGAAAATATGAAAGAAGGATCATAAGGCCTGTCGAAAATGAAAAAGAACTGATGTTCTGGATGATTTTTTGTAATGCGCTTAAGGTTCTCATACATGAACCAGCCGATTCCTTCCAGCCTCCCTTGTTGCAATAGTCGACAATTAACAGCTATGTTCATTGTTTTTTTTAAATTCGTCTTATTGAAGAACGGGTAAAAATAAATAATGAATATCTAATTTTAGTACTTTTGGGGACTTTAGTGCCGGATATCTGGCCGAAGTGCAAAAAAATAATATAATCTTGAAGGGAAAGTTTGTCACTAATCTGGTTTTGATCATCTTGCTCAATCTATTGATCAAGCCCTTATGGATTTTTGGAATCGACCGCGAGGTTCAGATTCTGACCGGTCCAGAAGTTTTTGGAATGTATTCCTCTCTTCTGAGTTTCTCCTTCCTTTTGAATATTCTGTTAGATCTGGGTATCACGAACTATAACAATAGGAATATCTCTCAGAATCATCAGCTTCTCAGAAAATACTTTGCGAATATTGTTGTCCTGAAATTTCTGCTAGCCATATTCTATGCCATTGTGGTATTTGGGGTATCTGCATTTACAGATTATGACGGACAAGAGATGCACATCCTGACTATTCTTGTATTAAATCAATTTCTGACATCCTTTACTCTCTATCTCCGGTCAAATATAGCTGGTTTACAGATGCATACTGTGAATTCAGTG
This sequence comes from Bacteroidales bacterium, assembly GCA_023145515.1. Taxonomy (GTDB): domain Bacteria; phylum Bacteroidota; class Bacteroidia; order Bacteroidales; family UBA12481; genus JABHCC01. The sequence goes on along the minus strand of JAGLDP010000110.1, from coordinate 26,774 downwards.
GTTTCAATTCTCGACAGGGCCTTGATGATTATTTTCTGTTCTGTATTATTATGGGGGAATCTGATTGACCAACCCTTTAAAATAGAATGGTTTGTATATGCCCAAACTGCTGCCTATTTGTTAACCATGTTGATTTGCTTTGTCATTGTTCTTTGGAAATCTCGTTTTCCTACTTTTAAATTTGACAGGCTTTTCTTCTTAGTGGTTTTGAGGCAATCTTTTCCGTATGCTCTTCTTGTTTTGCTTATGTCTGTTTATACACGAATTGATCAGGTGATGATTCGGCACATGTTCGAACCAGAGGAGGGTAATTTTCTGGTAGGGATTTATTATCATGGATTCAGGCTTTTTGATGCAGCATATCAGTTTGCATTGCTATTTGCTGTTTTATTGTTACCCATGTTTTCCAAAATGATTTCTGACAGGAAATACATTAGTGAATTGACACGCCTTTCATCATCACTCCTGTTTATCCCTTCAACGATACTTGCTGTTGCATCTATGTTCTACAGGGAAGAAATTATGATTTTAATGGAATACGAAGAAGAAATAGCAACATCAGCTTTGATTTTTAGTGTTCTGATGTTTGCCTTTCTTGGAATGGCCGGAACGATTATTTACGGTACCTTGCTCACGGCTAATGGTAATCTGCGCCTATTAAATATAAGCTCTGCGATAGCTGTAGTCATTAATATTGTTTTAAATCTGATTCTTATTCCAAAATATATGGCGCTGGGAGCTGCAATCAGTGCTCTCGCTACGCAGGTTTTTGTGGGGATCAGTCAGTATCTAATCGTGGTTAGTAAATTTAGATTCACACCAAATCCGCAGTTGATCTTCAGACTTGCAGTTTTTATCGCAGGTGTATTTGGATTAGGATGGGGTTCTCAGCAGATAGATGCTGGTTGGGGAATTAGCTTCTTTAGTATGATTGCTTCTTCAGCAATTCTCGCACTAGCTCTTAACCTTATTAATGTTAAGGCTTTGGTGTTGATGGTCTTGAAAAAATCAGATATTTAATTAGAAAAACCAGACATATGAGTACAAAAAATCTTTACAGATCAACTCCAATTTTCCTGGCCTTCTTGTGCATGGGTTTTGGAGACGTAGTTAGTCCTTTATCTGCTCTATTGAAGGATGAATTCGCTCTTTCTCACACTTCTTCTCAATTAGTAACCTTCGTAGGACTTATCATGTTTGGGGTACTATCGGTGCCAATGGGGATTTATCAGGGACGAAAGGGTAAGAAATTTGTTTTGCAAATTGGTTTGGTCGTTGCACTTCTCGGACTCTTGATTCCAACTATTTTTGGATTCGATGTGTTTGCTCTTTTGCTTGTTTCTGTTCTGTTTTTAGGCGCGGGTTCAGCTATTCTTCAAGTGGCCGGAAATCCAATTATGAGAGACGTGTCTCCAGAGGGAAAGTATTCCAGAAATCTGGCTTTCGGACAGTTTATTAAGGCGATTGGTACTTTGTCAGGTATGCTTATTCCTGTTGCTGCTGTTAAGTGGTGGGATATGGATTGGAAACTATTATTTCCTATTTATAGTATCGGATTATTTCTCACAGTATTCATCCTGGCGCTTACCAAGATTAATGAGAGTAAGACAGATGAGAGCCAGTATCCAACTATGAAATCCTGCTTGTTGTTACTGAAAAACAAATACGTGCTCTCCATGGTTTTGGGTATATTCTTCTACGTTGGAGCTGAAGTTAGTCTCTTTTCTAAAATTCCAATTTATCTGCAAGAAATCTATGATTTTGATCTTAAAACATGGGGATTATTGGGATCGGCATTTGTTGTGACTGCTATCCTAATAGGTCGATTCTCAGGTGCATTGGTACTCAATTGGATCAGTGCTCGTCAATTTCTGATTATTTCAACATTCACAGCCTTGGTTGGGATGGTAGGATTATTTATTCCTGTAAAAGCTGTAGCTATTGCTGCAATTTTTATTTCAGGACTTGGGTTTGCAAATATTTTCCCGATGATTTTTTCCATTGCAATCGAAAAAATGCCGGAACGTTCAAACGAATTATCTGGATTGATGATAACAGCCATCATAGGAGGCGCTTTTGTTCCGATGTTGTTTAGTGCTGTAGCTGATATTACTGGTAGTTTAATGGCAGGATTTATTGTTCCAATCCTCTGTTTTGTGTATATCGGTGTTATCGCGTTAAGGAAATGAAAAAACTATTAATAAAGCACCTCAAAACCACCTCTCACACTCCGATGGATGAGATCTCTTCACTTCTCGATAGCTTTGGAGTGGGTGCCCCTATAAGTATCATAAATTGGGATGAGTATGATTATAAGCCAGAAGTGAGATTTAATATTGCTTATGGTAAAGGAGAGTTGTATGTGAAATACTATGTGACAGAGAATTATGTTATGGCTCAGAAGTCAGAATCTAACCAATCTGTTTGCCAGGATTCTTGTGTTGAGTTTTTTGTTACTCCGGTTTCTGATGGTCCGTATTTCAATTTTGAGTTTAACCCAATTGGAACATGTTTGTTGGGCAAAGGAAAGGGTCGACATGATAGTCAGGTGCAGAATGCAGATATAATTGAAAGAATAAGGCGTTTGTCTAGTCTTGGAGACAAACCTTTTGATGAAAAGCAAGGTAAACAGAGCTGGACTCTCACAGTGGCAATTCCGCTTGACATTCTCTTTGGTAGTCCTGTTCCTAATCTATCAGGTAAATTAATCAGGGCGAATTTCTACAAGTGTGGTGATAGTCTTTCAGAGATGCATTATCTCACATGGAATCCGGTTGGAACGGAGAACCCTGATTATCACCAGCCAGAGTATTTTGGTGTTTTAGAGTTTGAGTAGAATAGAACAGAATAGAACAGATTTTTCTTAAATTTACAGCATGTTAAAAGGAAATGCTATCATAGGACAATCGGGAGGCCCTACATCGGTTATAAATTCCAGTTTGGCTGGAGTGATTGATGGTGCTACCCGGTCTCCCCGAATTGAATCAATTTACGGTATGAATTTCGGCATTGAAGGTTTCATGCAGGAAACGCTAATTGATTTGGGCAATCAACCAAAAGAAATTCTGGAAGGTTTGAGAAGGACTCCGGGTTCTGCTTTGGGTTCATCTCGTCATAAGGTTCAGGATGAAGATTTCCCCAGGATTCTGGAGGTGTTAAAAAAATACAATATCCGTTACTTCTTCCTGATTGGTGGAAATGACACAATGGATACGATTAATCGTGTTGAGCAGTATTGTCGCAAAGAGAATTATGAGCTGGTTGGGATTGGAATTCCCAAAACAGTTGATAATGATTTGTTTGGTACTGATCACACCCCTGGTTTTGCATCAGCTGCCCGCAGTAATATCCTCAACGTGATGCAGGGCGGAGCTCTGGCGCGAGGCATGAAGAAAGTGGATCAGTTTGTGGTTTATCAGACAATTGGCAGGGATTCTGGATGGTTGGGAGCAGCCACGGCTCTCGCTCGTCGCTCAGCTGATGATGCTCCTCACTTGATATATTCTCCTGAATTTACATTTGATAAAATGAAATTCCTTGAGGATGTTGAGACTGTTTATAAGAAGTATGGTTGGGTTTCAGTTGTTTGTGGTGAAGGCTTAAAATATGCTGATGGAACTGCTGTTAGCGCCTCTGCAACAAAGGATAAGTTTAATAATACTGAATTTGGTGCTATGGGCGGAGCCAGCGTAGGATTGAATTTGCATAGATTTATTAGTGATAATTTTGGTTTTAGAGGAGAATTCCAGATTACAGAGTCTTTGATAATGTCAGACTTTGTACGTGCTAGTCGGCTTGATTTAGATGAGGCTTTTCAATGTGGAATTGAGGCTGTTAAGATTGCAAATGCTGAGGAATCAGGATTCATGGTTGCCATAAATCGGATCAGCAGTTCGCCATATATTGTTAGTTTCGGGAAAGCTCTTCTGAATGATGTAGCGGTAAAGGCCAAGCCTGTACCTTTTGAATATTTTAATGACAGAGGGAACTTCGTTAGTGAAGCCTTTTATGATTATATCCGTCCCTTAATAGGAGAATTGCCAGAGTTTGTTGAATTAGAAAAGATGTTTGTAAAATGAGATTTAATAATGTTGTAGTATCAATTCATGCTCACCCTGATGATACAGAAGCGTGGTGTGCAGGAACACTGAAATTGTTAAAAGAAAGAGGCTATAAAATAGTTATAGCTACCCTTACAGCCGGTGGTATGGGCGGGATTGGTTCTGATGAGCAAACTACCATAGATATCAGAAGAGAGGAAGCCCGAAAAGCTGCAGCAGTATTGGACGCAGATTATCATTGTTTCGAGGGGAGAGATGGGTATCTGTTTGACACAGAGGAGTTAAGGCTGAAGATAACATCTTTGGTGAGAAAGTATAAAGCAGGTATAGTGATGACTCATCTACCTATGGATTACCATGTAGATCACCGGGTTACATGTAATATGGTTGAAGCTGCTACCATCGTAGCCACTCTGCCAAATGTACCGGTTGAGGAGGAGCCTCTTGAGATTACTCCTTTGTTGTATCATACTGCACCACTAACCCTGACTGATCCGATTGGAGCCCCAATTGCTCCACCACATTTCATTGTTGATGTTAGTTCTGTGATGGATACTAAGCGCGAAATGCTCCAGTATCATCAGTCTCAGCAAACCCTGATGAAGGTTATGCATAAAATGGATGATTTCTTTGGGGTAGTTTACCAGGGAAACAAAGATTATGGCAAAATGGCTGAGGTAGAATATGCCGAAGTATTCTGGCAACATCTCGGTGGCGGGTTTCAAAAGGACCCAATTGTACAGCTGGAACTAGCTAGAAATGTAACAATTGTTAAGTAAATAAATACTCCAGATTATGAATCTTTCAGATCCAAAATATTCTAAATATGCACTAGTTCGGGAAATGCTCGAAACAAGTGATGTGGTCAATCAATTCTCTCATGCTTCAACAAAGCGATTTGCTGAAGCTATTCAGAAGAAAAAGGCCCTTTTCCTAACAGGCGAAGGAAGTAGTCGTATTTTTCCTGCTAAAAGAGCCATCTGTGATGTCTTGAAAGATGGTGGCCCAATGGCTATAATGACAGAGGGTTCAACTCAGGCTATGGAGTATAAGCTTAAGGATTATGCTGTTTTTGGCGCATCCAATTCTGGAAAAACCAAAGAAGTTGTTCGCTTATTTATGAAACTCAAAGAAGAGGGACATGATGCCTTTTTTGGACTGACAGCTAACAAGGATACTACCCTTGAGCAGATTTCCATGGATACACACGTTATGAATTGCGGTACAGAAGATGCAGTTGCTGCAACAAAGTCTGTCATTGAACAAGGCTTGTTTTTTGATTCTGTTCTTCACCATCTTTCAGAAACAGATCTAGACGGTCTGGATCAACTTGCCAGAGATATTGAAAAAGCATTGACAGCAACAATTGATCCTGAGTTAATAGAGATCCTTAAAAATGCTGATAAGATTTATTTTGCAGGTAGAAATACAGGAGTTGCAGAAGAATTAACTCTTAAAACAAATGAAATCACCAGGAAGAAGTCAGACTTCCTTGAAGGTACCTACGCGGTGCATGGTATTGAGGAGGTGATGGATGCTAATGAAGTGCTGGTTGTTGTTGATCCATTTGAAAGTGAAGAACAGAAATTTGCCGAATGTTTGATTGATGGAGTGGCAATGAAAGTAATAGCGATTTCTTCGCGACAGACAAGTTTCCCAACCTTCCTTATTCCTGATGGTGGAGCATTTAAAGAGTATGTTGAATTGGCAGCCGGATGGAACCTCTTGGTTGATATTGGTATAGCCCTGGGCATTGATCTGGATAAACCAGTACGGGCCCGTAAAGTAGGAAATGAGTATATCCTCTGATAGCTGGAAAAACTCTGGAAAAAAACTATTATATTGCACGGAGAATGAGTTATCATTCTCCGTTTTTTTTGAACCAGAACCTACATAACCATGACTAAAGTAGCTTTAGGAATTGATATCGGTGGAACAAATACCGATTTTGCATTTGTTGACAGGGATGGAGAAGTCCTGATCGAAGGTCACTTAGAAACCCGTAATTTTTCAGAGGTGGAAGTGTATGTCGCTGCCCTGGTTGAAAAAGCCAGACTAGCAGGAGCGAGGTGCGAGAAAGATCTCGATATTATCGGTATTGGTATAGGCGCTCCTATGGGCAATATCAATAAGGGTACTATTGAACACTCTGCTGATTTACCCTGGAAAGGAATTGTTCCGCTGGCTGATCTGATTAAAGAGCAAATCAATTTGCCCGTTCTGGTAACCAATGATGCAAATGCTGCTGCCGTTGGAGAAATGATCTACGGAGGTGCAAGAGGAATGAAGAACTTTGTGATAATTACTCTTGGAACAGGATTAGGAAGTGGTTTTGTTGTAGACGGCAAGCTTTTGTATGGACAAGATGGATTTGCTGGTGAAATTGGACATACCATTGTTCGTCCGGGACGAACCAACCGCGAGTGTGGCTGTGGACGACTTGGATGTCTTGAAACTTATGTTTCTGCAACCGGAATAACACGTACCATGCTGAAGATTCTTGCTGACTCTATAAAGCCCTCTGTTTTAAGAGATTTGAGCCCGAATCAATTAAGCTCTCTCGATATTTCAAAAGCTGCTTTGGCTGGTGATAGTTTGGCTCAACTGGCATTCGAACATACCGGTGAAATGCTGGGGTTCAAACTAGCTGATTTAGTAGCCCATACAAATCCTGAGGCTATTTTCTTGTTTGGTGGACTCGCACTATCTAAAGGACTGATATTTGAGCCTGCCAAGCGACATTTTGAAGAAAATCTGCTGAGTATTTATAAAGGCAAAGTGGATCTTTTGCCTTCGCAACTCAATTCGAAAAATGCTGCAGTTCTGGGTGCCAGCGCCTTGGCCTGGGATACTTTTGAGAACGGGAAGAAATGATTGAGAAAGAAACTTTATTTTATGAATACTCTATATAGATTTGTAGTACTGATTGTTGCAGTGATGGCTATTTCCTGCTCAACCCAGGATAATACTGATTATACACGTTTTGTTGATCCTTTTATTGGAACTGACGATCACGGCCACACCTTTCCAGGGGCAACAACCCCTTTCGGAATGGTGCAGCTTAGTCCGGATAACGGTGTCAGTGGATGGGATTGGTGTTCAGGATATAACTGGATTGATTCTACCCTGGTAGGTTTCTCTCACAAACATCTTAGTGGAACTGGAATTGGAGATCTTGCTGATATTTTGTTTAAGCCTACGGTTAGTAATTTGGAAAAAGGAGAGTTCTTGCCTCCAAAGGATTTTAGTCAAAGATTCAAAAGCTGGTATAGTCATGAAGATGAAGCCGCTTGTCCGGGATATTATGCCTTGACTTTTCGAGATTGGGAAACTAAGGAGAATCCTATTAAGGCAGAACTTACTGCTACTCCAAGAGTTGGCATCCATCGTTATAAATACCCGGCTGGGAAACCTGCTAATCTTGTGATTGATTTGGGTTTTGCCATAAATTGGGATAGTCCGGCAGAAACCCGTATTCATGTTGTTAATGATACGCTGATAAAGGGTTATCGCAGATCCAAAGGTTGGTCTAATAATCAACATGTATACTTTGTAGCCAGTTTTTCAAAACCTATTATCAGTCATCAACTGTTTGAGGCCGGAATGGAGGTTGAAGGTGTATCATTGGTAAACGAGAAGTCTACTGAAGCGATTATTTCTTTTGGTGAGATTTCTGACCTTATGGTAAAAGTGGCTATTTCTCCTACCAACACAGATGGTGCTTTGAAGAATCTCATCGCTGAGGCTCCACATTGGAAGTTTAACAAATACAAGCGCGATGCTAGTGCACTTTGGAATGAGCAGCTGGCAAAAGTAGGAGTTCAAACTTCTGATCCGGCTCTTAAGCGGACTTTCTATACTGCTCTGTATCACAGTTTTATTGCGCCAAATGTATTCTCGGATGTTGATGGCTTGTACCGGGGGATTGACCGGGAGGTTCACCAAACTGATGGTTGGGATAATTATACTGTTTTTTCTTTATGGGATACTTTCAGAGCAAATCATCCGCTCTTTACTCTGTTTCAGCCCGATTTGATACCTGATCTGATCAATGCAATGCTGGTTCATTATCAGGAAAGTGGATTGTTGCCGGTATGGACACTAGAGGGCTGTGAAACAAATTGTATGATTGGATATCATGCAATTCCGGTTATAGTGGACGCAGCTACAAAGGGATTTGAATTCGATTATGAATTGGCTTTTGAAGCGGTAAAAGCTTCTGCCATGCAAGATATCAGAGGATGTAAAGAGTACAGAGAATTTGGATATTGTCCGGCTGACCTTGTCAACGAGTCGGTTTCCATTACTCTTGAATATGCTTATGACGATTGGTGTATAGCCCAATTGGCGAAAATACTGGATAAGCAAGATGAATATGATTATTTCATGAAGCGTGCTGCAAATTACAAGAACCTTTTTAATCATGAAACCGGTTTCATGCAAGGCAAATTATCTGATGGCTCCTGGAAACCCGGATTTAACCCATTGTACAGTAACCATCGTGATGATGAATATACTGAAGGTAATGCCTGGCAATACACCTGGTTTGTTCCGCATGATCCGGAAGTCCTTATCGGAATGCTGGGAGGTAAGGCAGATTTTGCTTCCAAGCTAGATTCCTTATTTACACATAATGAAGGCGTTGAGGGAGAGTTTGCTTCTTCGGATATATCCGGATTGATCGGGCAATATGCTCATGGTAATGAACCTAGTCATCATACGGCTTATTTCTACAACTTTGTCGGACAGCCACAAAAAACTCAGGAATTAATTCATCGTATTCGAACAGAATTATATTCAGATAAACCAGATGGATTGTGTGGTAACGAAGACTGCGGACAAATGTCGGCCTGGTACGTTTTTAGTGCCATGGGTTTTTATCCTTTTAATCCTGCTGATGGAAAATATCAATTAGGAACCCCGGCATTTGATAAGCTGGTGCTGAAATTGGAAGCAGATAAGGATTTTACAGTTCTGGCTGAAAATTTGAGTCCCGAAAACTACCTGGTTGAAGAGGTTTACCTCAATGGAGATAAGCTCGATCGTACCTGGATAACGCATCAGGAGATTATGGATGGGGGAGAGCTCAGGTTTTTAATGAAGGGGGAGGAGCAATAGTTTTTCGTCATTCGTCATTCGTCTTTCGTCTTTCGGAAGAGTTCAGTCACCGGTCCATGAGCGGAGTCGAAGGATCCCGCGTCACGATTGGTGTCACGGTATTTTCTGCCCGATATTTGCAGTACTACTAATGCTATGATAGAAAGGGAATTTTTAAGCTCTTATCAAAGGATATCTGACCTTTTGTCAGTTAATCGGCTGAAGGAGGCTATGGATGAATTGCATCCAATGGTAGTGGATACTGGTTTAGGTGAGTATATGGGTGAAAAGGATGAACTCAATACCACATATAAATATATGCTTCAATATACAGTTGAGGGGGTGCAAGATCCTGAGCGTCAAAAAGTATATCAGAAGTTGGTTGCCAGGATATATCGACTTACCGACAGGGTGAAAGAAGCCCTCCTGACGCGTGATTCGGTTTCTTATCAGCATGTTCAAAAACGAATTTTCAGGGATGAGCAGGTCAGGCGGGGAAGTCATCAGGCAGGTCATGACCTAAATGAACTGGTTCGTTTACGTAGTGAAGAGCCTACGGATTATAATATGCAATTGTCGTTTTTATTCAAATTACTTTGGCTAAGTGATGAATTTGCAGAAAATGAGCGAAATCTTGTTAGTAGTGCCATAGATCACCAGGATATGCTGGAGGAAGAAAAGCTAACTCTTGTCTCAGCATTGAATATGAGTCTTTGGAGATTTTTTGATCCCAAGAAATTTGGTCTTTTATTTCAGCTCTTTGAAAATCAGAATGATCAAATTCGTTATCGTGCCTTGGTTGGATTGCTTATTGCTTTTTATAAATATGATAATCGTCTTTTAGTATATCCGGATATCCGGAATCGTTTTCTTCTTTTTGATGAAAGTCAGGAATTCAAAAAACTGGTAGAGGAAGTGGTGATACAGCTGATCAGAAGTAAAGATACAGAGAAGTTGACTAAGCGTATGCAGGAGGAAATTTTACCTGAGATGATGAAGCTTACTCCTCATCTGAAACAAAAGCTTGATCTTGATAAACTCTTGAAAGAGAGTTTGGGAGAAGAGGATCAGAACCCTGAGTGGGAAGAGCTGCTAGGCGATTCTCCTGAGCTACTAGGAAAAATGGAGGAATTGACAGAGCTTCAAATGGAAGGATCAGATGTTTTTATGGGTTCATTCAGCATGTTGAAACACTTTCCTTTTTTCTCTCACCTGGCTAATTGGTTTTTTCCATTCACTGGTGATCATCCTGATATCCAGAAGCTTGCAAAAGATAATCAGGAAGATTGGTTTATGAAGTTTATGGAAGCTATTACCGATAGTGCTTTCATGTGTAATTCAGATAAATTTTCTTTTTGTTACGGAATTCAGTCTATGCCTGATGATATGAAGAAATTCCTTTCAGATGGTTTAAAGGCAGAATCAGAGCAGGTAGGCGAGATTCTCAGAGATGAAGAAATGCTGAATACTAACAAAAAGGCCGGCAAGATTATTCGTCAGTACACTCAGGATTTGTACAGATTTTATAAGCTTTTTCCAGATAGAAAAGCCTTTGATGATTTATATAGCTGGCCACTGGATTTTCATAATAAGAGCTTTTTTAAGGATCTTTTCATAAACGATGAGAGTGTTCTGAACACAATGGCTTCCTTTTATTTTGAAAAGAAATATTATCCTGAGGCTGCTCAGGTATATCAGGTTTTGGCAGATGGAACAGAAGTAAATAGTCCTCAGATTCTTCAGAAAATAGGGTATTGCTTCCAAAAGCAGGGTGATTATCAAAAGGCTCTTGATCATTACCTTAAGGCTGACCTGATGCTGCAGGAAAACAAATGGAATCTAAAAAAAATCGGTTTGTGTTACCGGTATCTGGATCAGCCGGATAAGGCTTTGCCCTATTTTCGACAAGCAGAGCATCTGGATCCCGATGATTTGCATACTGAAGTCTCAATGGGACACTGTTTGCTTGAGATGGAAGAATTTGATGAAGCCCTCAAATCCTATTTTAAGGTGGAGTATTTAGATCCTTCCAATCACAAAGTGTGGCGACCTATTGCCTGGTGTTCATTTGTACTTAAGAAATTTGATCAGGCCCGCAAGTATTATGAAAAGCTCCTCGATGAAAATCCAAATCAATTTGACCTGATGAACCTCGGTCATCTTGAGTGGTGTGAAGGAAACAGAAAGGCCGCCGTTGACAGGTATAAAGATAGTATCAAACGCAAAGAAACAAGCTTTGATCAGTTCATGGAGTCATTTGAAGAAGACAAAAAATACCTGATCAGGTACGGCATCGATCCAGCCGAAATTCCAATCATGATGGATCATTTGAGGTATAGTCTTGAGTAAGACGTGTGCGCACACGGAAAAGTTTCTATCTTTGAAGTATGAGTTATATCGAACAGATATTCAAGCTTCAGGGGAAAGTTGTACTTATTACCGGAGGAGCTGGTGTTTTGGCCACTGCCATTGGAGATGGACTAGCTGCGGCAGGTTGCAAATTGGTAATTCTTGATCTGGAATTGGAGAGGGCTGAAAACCGTGCCCAAGAAATATCTAACAAAGGAGGTGAGGCCATTGGTCTTGCTGCTAACGTGCTGGAGGAGGATAGCCTTGAGAAGGCCCGCGAAGCTGTTCTGGCGAAATATGGGGGCATTGATGCTCTCATAAATGGAGCAGGCGGAAATATGCCAGGGGCCACAATCGGACCAGATCAAACATTTTTCGATCTTAAAATTGATGCTCTGAGAAAAGTAATGGACCTGAATTTCATAGGCTCCGTTCTTCCTACTATGGTATTTGGAAAAGTGATGGCCGATAAAAAATCGGGATCAATTCTGAATATTTCTTCAATGGCAGCCGGACCAGTAATTACACGTGTAATGGGGTATTCAGCTTCTAAAGCAGGAATTTCTAATTTTACTCAATGGCTGGCCACTGAGATGGCTCAGAAATTCGGAGAAGGGATTCGCGTAAATGCTATTGCCCCCGGGTTTTTTATAGGTGAACAAAACCGTCGATTATTAACCAATGAGGATGGGAGCTTTACTCCCAGAGGTCAGGATGTGATTCGTAAAACTCCTATGGGTAGATTTGGTGAGGCTGATGAACTAAGCGGCGCTGTTATGTACCTTCTTAGTGATGCTGCAAAATTTGTAACGGGCGTAGTATTGCCCATCGATGGTGGATTTAGTGCCTTCAGTGGAGTGTAATGTCAAGTAGAATGATGAAAAGGATTACTCAGATATTGTTGTTATTTGTGATTCTTGTTTCAGTTTCTGGGTTTGCTCAGGAGCCGGTGGCAAGGATTGAGATTCAGGGAATAGGTGACCCAGTGACTCAGGGGATATCTGTCCCGGTTCGGGTTCAGTTGAAATCCGGGGTTGTTCAGCAGGGCGTTGTATATCAGCTTCAAGAAGTGATTGATGATGAGCGAGTTGAAGTTTCCAGTCAGATTCGTTATGGCGAATTTGATGAATTGTCGTGGGTGATTGAATCAAATGGTGATTCTGTACGGGTTTTTGAATTATTTGTTGAAGTAATGCATGATTTGCAATCACAACAACAATCACAAATGACATCATCCATCAATGACACAACAATAATATTATCAAAAAATCATCACCCGATTCTGCATTATCGCCATGCCTTATTGCCACCACCGTCCGGACAGGCAGATAAGTGGGCACGTAGTGGGTTTATTCATCCTCTATATTCTCCGGCAGGTGAGGTGCTTACATGGGTGCAGCCGCCAGATCATTTTCATCACATGGGTCTTTGGAATCCATGGACCAGAGTGACATGGAAAGGGAATCATACCGATTTCTGGAACCTGGGAGATGAACAGGGTACAGTTAGATTTAAAAATATTACAGGAATTGAATCAGGAGAGGTTTTTTCAGAATTCAGAGTGGTACAAGATCATGTGGCGCTTAATAAGACCCAAGACCTAAGACCTAAGACCCAAGAACGTAGTGAAGTTGTTGTTATGACTGAAGAGTGGATTGTTCGTGTTTGGAATATTGCTGATGGATATTTCCTTGACTTTACTTCAGTGCTAACGAATGTAACAGATGATACTGTTTCTTTGGATGCTTACCGCTATGGTGGCGGATTGGGCTATCGGGCTACCGAAAAGTGGAATAATACTAATTCTCAGGTTTTGACTTCAGAAGGAAAGACCTGGAAAAATGGAGATGCTACCAGAGCTAAATGGTGTAGGGTAAGTGGTGATCTGAATGGAATAGAAACCGGACTATTATTTTTGAGTGATCCGGGGAATTATGATTTCCCTCAACTGATGAGAATCTGGCCTGAAAATTCTACCGGAGGAATCGGACATCAGTTTTTTGAATTTACTCCCATCCGTGAGAAAACCTGGATTCTTGAGTCTGGCAAAAGCTATTCGCAGCGCTATAGAATATGGGTTAATGAAGGAGATTTACCTGCCGATATTGCTGATGTTGCCTGGAAGAGTTATGCCAATCAGCCAGCGATAAAAATTTCGTACCTTAATCCGCAATAAACTTAAATCTATGAATAGAGCATTTCCCCTTTATGCCTTACTGCTTTTCTGCCTTTCTGCCCTGATATTTTCCTGTTCCCCAACAGTAAAACAGGATGGTAAAAAAGTACTCATTTACACTAAAAATGGAAAGGGCTTTATCCATGATAACATCCAGGCATCAGTTGATATGCTGACTGCTCTGTGCAATGATAACGAGATTGAGTATGATATTTCTGAAGATCCTTCACTTTTCACAGAGGATAATCTGGCTCAATATGATGCCTTGATTTTCTCGAATACTAATAATGAAGCATTTGACAATAACGAACAACGACTGGCATTCAAAAGGTATATTCAGGCGGGTGGAGGCTTTGTTGGTATTCATTCAGCCTGTGGTAGCGAGCGTCAGTGGCCCTGGTTCTGGAAAATGCTGGGTGGCACATTTGTAAGGCATTGTCCGTACCAGAAATTTGATGTCATAATAACCGATCCCAATCATCCATCAACTGAATTTTTTGCCGGCGACTGGAAATGGGAAGACGAAGGTTATTATCTGCACCATCTTAATCCTGATGTCCATGTATTACTATCTCACGATATGACTACGATAGAGGATAAAGGAAAAGATGATTATCCGGGAACGATATTTGGAGATTTATACCCTGGAGCCTGGTGCCATGAATTTGACGGAGGCAAAGAATGGTACACCAGCTACGGACACAGCATAAAGCACTATTCTGATTCGAATTTCCGCCAGCATGTATTAGGTGGAATTCTCTGGACAATCGACAAGCCCGCAGTAGATTTCTCAAAAGCAAGCGCAACGGAACTAGAAACTAATAACTTACTCATTCCTATAATAAAGCCTAAAGCCTAAAATTGAAATAAAATGGACAGAAGAAAATTTCTCAAAACAACAGGTGTAGCCGGAACTGCTGCTATCATTGTACCTACAATTGTTCCTTCTTTTGTGATGGGCAAAAATGCGCCCAGCAATCGTGTAAACATCGCTCAGATAGGCTGCGGCCGTATGGGTCGTGGTGACCTTAATGGTGTGATGCGGCATGAAAAAGTGCGTTTCATGGCAGTATGTGATCTGGATTCCAAAAGGATGATGGATGGAAAAAAACTGATCATGGACAATTATGCAAAAATGGGAATGCCTAATGCCGTGGATGTAAAAATGTATGGTGATTATCGAGAACTTCTGATGAATAAGGATATTGATGGTGTGGTTATCAGTACACCTGACCACTGGCATTCACAGCCAGCCATTGAAGCTGCCATAGCCGGAAAAAACATTTATCTTCAAAAGCCTACTTCTCTGACGATTAAGGAAGGCCGACAATTGAGTGATGCTGTTCATCGTTCAGGAGTGACTTTCCAGATAGGTTCTCAGCAGCGGTCTGCCGAGCAATTCAGGTATGCATGTGAACTAGTCAGAAATGGACGCATTGGTGATATTCACACAATAAAAGTTGGTCTTCCGGGTGATCCCGGAGGAGAAGAGGAATTAGAAATGCCTATCCCAAAAAATCTGAATTACAACATGTGGCTGGGGTCAACTCCTAATGCTTATTATACTGAGAAAAGAGTTCACCCTCAGCACGATTATAGTCGTCCGGGTTGGCTAAGATGCGATCAGTTTGGTGCAGGAATGATTACCGGCTGGGGTGCACATCATTTAGATATCGCCCACTGGGGCATGGGAACAGAGTTCAGCGGTCCGATTGAAGTTGAGGCTGAAGCAGATTTCCCAAAAAGTGGTCTTTGGAATGTGCATGGCGATTTTATGATGAAAGCAAAGTATGCCAATGGAACTAATATGCTTGTGAGTGGTGAATTTCCAAATGGAGTTCGCTTTGAGGGTTCAGAAGGATGGATTTTTGTAACTCGTGGCAGCTATAAGGTAACCGATAGTGATCCTGTGACTTTCGACAAAAATCGAAAATCTCTTGATGCCAGCGATCCAAAAATCCTCACATCAAAAATTGGCAAGGATGAAATTAACCTCTATCATAGTAGTAACCATTATTTCAATTGGGTGGATAGTATGATTGCTCTTAAGCAACCTATTGCTCCGGTTGAGGTTGCTCATCGCTCTTGTTCTGCGTGCTTGCTTGGCGGTATTGCCATGAAGTTACCTGGTAAATTGCATTGGGATCCGGTTAAGGAGCGATTCTTGAATAATGATGCAGCAAATGCTATGCTTAGCAGACAGCAGCGGTTTCCTTATGGAACTGACTATGTTTAGGCAGGAAGGCAAAAGGAAGTAAAAAGTGATTTGTATTAAGTTTTAGGTTTAGTAATGAAATATTCTGTATTCTCCATTCTTCAATCTGTATTTTTAATTTTGCTCACAATGTCCTGCACTAACACTAAACAGGAATCTGCTCATATTGCTACGTTTATGACTGTTGATCCTGGTCATTTTCATGCTGCCCTGGTGCAGAAAGAGATGTTTCCGGAGTTGAATCCTGAGGTATTTATTTTTGCTCCTGATGCTGCAGATGTTGATGATCACCTGAATAGAATAGAGGGATTTAATACTCGTGAGAATAACCCAACAGCTTGGATAAGCGAAACCTATCGTGGATCAGACTTTTTTGCGAAAATGTTGAAGGAGAAACCAGGAAATGTTCTGGTTCTTGCAGGGAATAATGAGAAGAAAACTGAGTATATTCTGGAGGCTGTTCAAAATGGAATACATGTATATGCTGATAAGCCTATGGTGATTAATGTTCAGGATTTTGAGCTTCTAAAGCAGGCCTATCAAAGTGCTGGTGAACAAGGGATTTTGCTCTATGATATTATGACTGAGCGCTTTGAAATTACTTCCAGACTTCAGAAGGAACTAAGCCTGATTCCTGAAATATTTGGTGCTATCGAGCCCGGAAGTGCTGATAATCCATCGGTTGTTAAAGAAAGTGTTCACCATTTCTTTAAGTTTGTTTCAGGAAATAAAATCAAACGTCCGCCGTGGTTTTTTGATGTTACTCAAGAAGGTGATGGCATTGTGGATGTAACTACCCATCTCGTAGATCTGATCCAATGGGCCTGCTTCCCTGAGGTAATTCTGGATTACAAAAAGGATATTGAGATTCTTAAGGCGAGCAGATGGACTACCGCACTGACAGAGGAGGAATTTTCTGCAGTTACACGTCTGGACAAGATTCCTGAGTATCTGGATAACGATTTGGATGAGAACGGATTGTTACAGGTATATTGTAATGGCGAGATGACATACCAGCTTAAGAATATCCATGCCAGAGTTAAGGTTGAATGGAAATATCAAGCTCCGGAAGGCGCTGGCGATACACATTATTCAATACTCAGAGGAACTTTGGCTGACCTGGAGATCAGACAGGGTGCTGCTGAGAATTATAAGCCCGAATTATACTTGATTCCAAAATCTACAAGTAAAGAATATCTGTCGATTCTTAATGATAAATTCTCTGTGTTAGAAAAGAAATTCCCTGGCGTACAGCTTGATGAGAGTGCAGAAGAATTTCGGGTGAATATTCCGGATGAATACAGGATAGGACATGAGGCTCACTTCGGACAAGTAACAGCACAGTTTTTAAAGTACCTCAAAGCCGGGGAGTTACCAGCTTGGGAAGTGCCTAATAGTTTGGCAAAGTATTATACAACAACTGCTGGTCTTGAGCTGGCAAAAAAGCAGAAGTAAATGGAATTATTTGGCATTCTTATTCTGGTTATAAGTTTTATTGTTCTTTTACTTATTGGTGTTCCTGTTGCGTTTAGTATTGGAATTGCAGCAGTACTAACAATGTTTGTTGGTATTGCTCCAATGGCAACCTTCACTACCTTAGCTCAGAGAATGGCAACTTCTTTGGATAGCTTTCCCTTGCTGGCTATTCCCTTTTTTGTATTTGCCGGACAGTTAATGAACAGGGGCGGAATAGCTAAGCGATTGATTAACCTGGCCAAATTGATGGTGGGGTGGATTCCGGGAGGACTGGCATTTGTTAATATTTTTGCCAATATGCTTTTTGGTGCAATTTCAGGATCTGCTGCAGCCTCAGCATCTGCCATTGGCGGGTTTATGAGTCCGGTTATGGAAAAGGATAATTACCCCCGACCGTTTAGTGCTGCCGTTAATATCACTTCGGCAACTACTGGTTTAATCATTCCTCCGAGTAATATTCTGATCGTATATTCTCTTGCCAGTGGAGGGGTCTCAATTGCAGCATTATTTATTGCAGGTTATTTGCCCGGAATTCTTGTTGGATTATCACTGATGGTGGTGGCCTGGTTTTATGCCAGAAAGATGGACCTGACTGTTGGAGAAAGCGTGGGGTTTAGAGAAGGTGTCAGGCGTTTCTTCGATGCTATTCCTAGTCTGATGTTGCTGGTAATAGTAATAGGCGGAATTGTAGCGGGGTATTTTACAGCCACCGAAGCATCCGGAATAGCAGTAGTGTACACCCTGGCCCTGGCAATGATATACAAGGAGATTAAGATGAAGGATATGCCAAGGGTAATTCTGGAGACAGTTGAAATTGTTTCTATTGTATTGCTTCTGGTAGCAGCATCGATGGCTCTTTCATGGGTCATGTCGTACCAGAATATTCCACAAAACATGAGTGATTTCATGTTGAATATAAGTCAGAATAAGTTCGTTATACTGCTGGTAATTAATGTATTGCTGCTTTTTGTGGGTATTTTTATGGATATGACCCCGGCAGTTTTGATTTTTACACCAATTTTTTTGCCCGTTGTGGTAGAGATGGGTGTTCATCCTATTCATTTCGGCATTATGATGGTTCTTAACCTGAGTGTAGGATTATGTACTCCACCTGTGGGTTCTCTATTGTTTATTGGGTGTAGTGTAGGGAAGGTCAGCATTGGTCAGGTTATAAAACCCATGCTACCGTTTTGGTTGGTGATGATTATCACTCTTCTTCTGATCACTTATTTCCCGCAGATCAGTTTATGGCTACCAAGCCTGTTTGGATTATAGGGATTATTTCTGAAAGACTATTTCAGTTTTTTGACTCTTTTGAAACCTTTTCTAATAATTTGCTTGATTTCGCCAATCCCCTTATATCCTGATCTTAATCCGCAATCATATATCTCCAAAAATGGATCTTTATCGAGAATAGACTGATATAATATGTTAAGATCAGGAGGTGTTTTCAGGCTCGCATAATCCTTATAGCTGTACTTCAGAAAGGCGGTATTTGCACTCACTCCACGGTTATCAAGCAGGTAGCCTTTGACCAGCCTGGTTGGCAAAGCTAGTTGTCCTCCCCGGATCAGGTCTTTGGGATGAGGAAATCCTAAGATTGTCTTTTTATCATCAGAAAGCAAGATCGGAACTTTGTCGTAATAATCAGCCTTAGTTTTATAGACAATGGTTGAAGGACCCGGCATAAAATCAGGGATTACAGCTTTATTGCTACTACATGATGAAAGCAAGAATATAGTAGTTATGATAGATAGGATTTTATTCATAGCCGAGGGATAGACCGGATTAGCTGCTTCTCCATTCGTTTGGTAGAAGATCTGAGGTGGGCAATTAGTTTCATCATGATTTTGTACTGCTCATCATTAATACGCTTCCATTTAAGTCCTTTGATAAGCCATTGTAAGAATATCATTTGATCATGCCATATCCCGATACTGGATTCAAGAATATCCCATTCTGCCCTGAACTCTTTATAAAAGCTTAACAATTCACTTTCCTGGAAACTGTCAAAGATGTCTACTTTCTGTTTCATAAAGCGTCTAATGTGCAGCAAACTGGGCTGATCTGCAGACAGTTGTTTCTGAACTGCCTTTTCCAAACGTATCTGGTAATTTGCTGCAGCATCGATCCTTTGTTTGCCTAAAGCTGCTTTTTTAATCTCTCTGTTTATGCGGTTAAATATTCTCGGAATTGTTTTTTTGAATTTCTTAATTTCCTTTTCCAGAAAAGGCTTATTCCTGATAATATGGTAGTCAAGCTTTTTTACCAGAAAGTCAAGATCCAATTCAGTTTGTGCCGATAAATCAGGAAGCAGACTTTTATGATTTTGTAGCTCACCGATTCTACCAGTTCTTTGAAATATAGGACGGAGTTGACGATAGATTTCGATTTTGGAGGAATTACCATACGACCAGTAGTCAATAAAATCCAGGATAGTTCTGGTTTTATTGATAGTTACACGAAAATCATGAATGGCCTCATCTTCGATATTAACAGTGCCCTTGATGCTTTCAATCAATTTGCTTTTTTGAAATTTGACGTATTTATTAAGGGCATTAACCATGGTATGAAATGCTAGGGATTAAATACAGTAGATTTATTTGCACCTAAATGAATCTCATTGTTTTTACCTCCATAAGATACGGATAATTTCTGGGAGATTGGAGAGCTGAAAATGGCTTTAGTCAGGATCCCTTCTTCCCAACTCAGTTCTATTTCAATATTTCCATGTGCTTTAATGCCTTTGATATACCCTGTGGTCCAGGCTTTTGGAAGGGCAGGCAGGAGGATTATCTGCTCTGAACGACTTTGAACTAACATTTCAGCAATTCCTGCAGCGCCTCCAAAATTTCCATCTATCTGAAAGGGTGGGTGATTATCAAACAGGTTAGGTTTAGTACTCTTTCTGAAGAGCATTTGCAGGTGATCATATGCAGATTCACCATCCCACAAGCGGGCATAAAAATTGATTAGCCAGGCGCGACTCCATCCTGTGTGTCCACCACCGAACGACAGTCTCCTTTCCAGAGTTTTACCGGCAGCCTTGGCCAGTTTCGGGGTCTGATCAGGTGTAATCTGGAAAGTGGGATGTAAACCGAATAAATGCGACATATGTCGGTGTCCGGGTTCAGCCTCATCATAATCCTCTATCCACTCCATGATAGTTCCGTTTGCTCCAATTCTGGTTGGGGATAGGCTTGATACAATACTTTTTAATTCTTTTGCAAAAGCCTGGTCTTCACCAAGGATTTCTGCTGATTTAATAACTTTCGAAAGCACTTCCCGAATGATCTGATTATCCATGGTTGATCCGTATGTCAGTCTTTGACCTTTGCCGGTTTGTGGATCAATAAAATTATTTTCCGGGGAAGATGACGGAACGCTCACCATAAACCCTGAGGGATGTTTTACCAGATAACCCTGAATAAATTCAGCGGCACCTTTCATGGTTGGGTAAGCCGTTTTTCTTAGGTAGTTTTTATCGAGAGTATATTCGTAATATCTGAACATATACAGGCTCATCCAGGCGCCAGCAAGTGGAAAACCATACCCGTTAATCATCTGTGAAGACTCTGTTGATCCGCTCGGAGCTGTTCGTCCGAATAAGCTCGTAGCAGTATGAGAAACCCAACCTTCTGTTCCGTACAACTTTTGAGCAGTTGTTTCTCCAAGTTTATAGGTAGGAATCATAAAGTTGTCAAGGGGTTTGATACATTCTTCCAAATTTCCTGACAAGGCTGGCCAGTAATTCATCTGGAGGTTGATATTTTGGTGATAATCAGCCTCCCAGGGAGCCCACATGTGCTTATTCCAGATTCCCTGAAGGTTTGCCGGCAGGCGACCAGGGGCCCTTGAACTGCTCATCAGTAAGTATCTTCCAAACTGATAATATTGAGCATCCATAAGAGGATCTGATTCACCTTTAATAACTCTTTTTAGTCTGTTGTAAGTGCTAATCCCCGGAGCTGTGGTGGCGCCAAGATCAAGATCAACTTGGCTGAATAGTGCAGAATGTTCATCTGAATGATCAGCGATGATGTTTTTTATTGATTTAGCTATTGTCTTTTCAATAATCTCGCTGGTGATATCCAATGGATTGATACTCCTGTCATAATTAAGTTTCTCAACATTGAAATCTGTTGCTGCCGTTAGAAAGATGTAGACTTTAGATGCTCCTGATACCTGGATCCCATCATGATTAGATTTTGTATTACCGTCTTTGGTCTTTACATGTACCCTTGCAGCAAATTTCATGTGTTCCCCTCCCGGACCTGATCCTCCGGGGTTATCATCATAGGCATCCGGAGCGGGGATGTCAATTACCTGACCATCCATCAGGATGTTTTGATCATCAGGAAAATAAACACTTACATCCTTCTCCCTTTCAATATTTACCTTGAGGTTTAGTGTTTTTTTCTGAGAAGTACTCAGTTCAAGCACCAATACATCATCTACAGCAGAAATAAGCAGTCTTTTTGTATACTTCACCCCGGCTATTTCAAACTCAGTTGTTTCAATACCATTAGTCATGTCTAAAACACGACTGTAATTTGCCGCAGAATCTTCCAATTCAAAATCCAGAGTAAGGTTTCCCAGGGTTTGATACGACCTAAATGATGTTGGTCTGAATGTTAGGTTCTCCATTCCGTAATCATATGCTTCCTGATATTTTTCGGCCAGAAGCATCTCTCGGAATTGTTGCATATGGTATTTGCCATTTTCAGGCAATTCATTTTGCGGCTCACCTGCCCAAAGACTCTCTTCATTTAGTTGGATTACCTGTTTTGAAACTTGACCAAAATCCATAGCTCCAATACGCCCATTGCCAAGAGGAGTAGCTTCCTCCCATACGTCAGCTGGTCGATCAAACCAAAGGATTGATGAAGAATCGAGGTCGGGCTTGGGTGTTGTGCAAGAGAACGATAAGATTATCAGCGTAATAGGCAGTAAAATGCGTAAAATCTTAGGTAAGGAAAGTTTAATCATTATTGATAGGTTTTGAGGGAGATTAAAGGTAGGAAAAGAAAAGGGAATTAGAAGGGAATTGGGGAAATAGGGAATTAGGGAAATAGGGAAATAGTAGGGACGGGGGCCTTGTGCCCGTCCGTTATTGGCACAGGTAAAAATATCGTATAGCTTAGATCAAAAGCCAAATTATTGTTAACTTTATACTGTCCCCCAAAAATAGCCCTAAGACGTACTTCGTCCTGAACTTTGATATGAAACGATTATTATTTCTGATAGGCTTTTTAATTGCACTAGTTGCATGTAAAAAGGACTATTATGGGGATCCTCCTGATGATTTTGGGCCACCGATAATTAAGTTGTCAGGTTCTGCCATGAGGGTCGATTCTACTGTCTGGTATACTTTTAGCGGAGTTGGATCCCACGATTCAGATGGCCATTGGGGAATAATTAAATTTAGATGGGATATAAATGGAGATGGGGTGTGGGAAACACCATTTACCGGCAAGACTGATTATGTTCATGTTTATCGTGAAACAGGATTTCATACTGTAATACTAGAAATAGCCGACAGGTTTGACCAGAGAAATAAGGATTCTTTGGTATTTGAAACCTACGGTCCTAATAGTGATACTTCACATTTCACAGATCCCAGGGATGGACAAGTATATAGAACAGTAATGATATCAGGATTAGAATGGATGGCTGAAAACCTGAATTATGGTAGTTTTATTCCGGTAACTGATACTTCTAGGGATAATAGTCTTGTTGAGAAGTATTCTTTTAATGATAATCCTGATTTACAAGGTGAGTTTGGCGGATATTACACTTATTACGACTGGATGGAAATGATGAATCACGACACAACTTCAATCCAGGGAATTTGTCCACCAGGTTGGGAGCTTCCAACAAGGAAAGATTGGGAAGATATAGTTAATCATCGCAGGGGTTTGGATTACTTTGCCCAGGGTGGGCTTTCAAATCTTCATCTTTCAAGAATGCTGCTGCAACCCAAATTACAGGAATGGTATTGGTATGATATTTCGAAAGGGATAGTTGACTGGACTTATTTTACCAGGGAATTCTATACCGGATATCTGAATGGTCCAGATAAAATCATACCCTATATTGTTAGTTCACTAAAGAGTTCCCATTATTTGGCTGATAGAGGAAATATCTATGCTATGCCTTATTTCAATGACACAATAAAAAAACACTTTGCAATTGCCCCAGTAAGGTGTATTAAAAGGGATTAAGCAATGAGGAAAATATACCTTTTAATACTATCATTTATTATACTGTCATCCTGCAGTGAGGAGGTAGTTAACCCTGTTGCTAATTTCAACTGGCCAGTCGTTCATTGTTTGCTTAACGCTAATGACAGTGTTCATTACCTTAGGCTTGGAAAAACCTTTTCCGGTTCGGATTTGCATGCAATGATTCACAATCAGGATTCATTGTACTACAAGGAAGCTAATGTGTATTTCGATATTGTTAAGAATGGTCACGTAATCGAAACTATTCAGCTTGAGGTGAGCGATTATTTAGAACGGGATCCAGGATTTTTTCCGGATGTTCCTTTCCGACTATACAAAACTGACTGTCCAATTACACCCGGTAATATTCGCCTTAGAATTGAATTGCCAAATGATGATAAATATATCATGGCAAATATAAATGTCATGGGAGAGCCTCAATTTTATTCACCTGATCCCAGAGATAAAAAGTTTCTATCTTTCTATGGAGATGCAGTTGTCCAGATAGGATGGCATGGATGTGATGCTTCGTCGGAAACAATAGTTAGGTTTTGGTATCTGGAACATACAGAAAACGGTGTTGATACATGCAAGCTCGATTGGATCAGAAGAGATACTGCTTTTATTCTGGAACCGAATCCCTGGTTTGAATTCATGCTACACAGCATCAAGGATGATTATCGGGTTCTTGCCAGAAATGTTCTTCAGGTCGATTTTTTAGTATCCGCAGGTAATTGGCAGTGGTGTGAATACCAAACAAGGAAGGACTTTTCTTTCGATCTTTTAGGAGAACCATATTCCAATGTAAATGGGGCATACGGATTTGTTGGGAGCCGTGCGAGCGGGGGAATTTATGGCTATATGCCAGACAGAAAATTTATGGACAGTCTGGCCACACTCCCAAGATTAGCAAAACTAAAGTTTGTTTACTATTAACAGCGACCAAAGTGAGCTAAATCACGTGAGCGAAGCGAGAAGAATTAACAGTGAACGAAGTGAACGGAATCACCTTTCCTACCATTTTTATCCTAAATTTGTGTCTACCTGAAAAAGTAGTATTGAAAAAAATTGAAATATGACAGCAGCCAACCAACCCGTAGTATTAACCCTTGATGCAGGGGGAACGAATTTTGTATTTTCAGCTCTGCAGGGAAATATTGAACTTACAGAGCCTCTGGTTCTTTCTTCAAATGCTGATCAGCTAGTCAAGTGTCTGGGCAATATTATTAGCGGCTTCGAGCAGCTAATTGAAAAGATTGGTCAGAATCCTGATGCTATAAGTTTTGCCTTCCCGGGACCAGCTGATTATACTGCAGGTGTAATTGGTGATCTTCCCAACTTTCCATCATTCAGAGGAGGAGTACCCTTGGGTCCTATTCTTGAGAAGCATTTTAAACTTCCGGTATTTATTAATAATGACGGTGACCTGTATGCTTATGGTGAAGCACTTATGGGGTATTTGCCATGGTTGAATAATACATTGTCGGAGAAAGGATCTGTTAAAACCTTTCGAAACATTATTGGGGTTACTCTGGGAACCGGATTTGGTGCTGGGATCGTCTTAAACAAATATCTTCTTAGAGGGGATAATTCATGTGGAGCCGAGATTCACAATGCTATCAATAAATACAATCCACTTTGGAATGCAGAAGAAGGTGTAAGCACAAGAGCTATTCAGCGGGTTTATGCAGAAGCAAGTGGAACAAACTTTGATGGAAACCTAATGCCGGTGGATATTTCCGGTATTGCTAATGGCAAAAAGGAAGGAAATCAAGAAGCAGCTGTTGAAGCATATCGTCAGTACGGAGAAAACCTTGGCAGTTCAATTGCCGATATCCTCACTTTTGTTGATGGTATAGTTGTTCTGGGTGGAGGAATTGTTGCAGCATGGGATCTGTTCTCACCTGCAATGTTCAGGGAGCTTGGTCGTAATATCTATAACTTCAAAGGTCAGGTATCCAACAGATTATCATATAAAGTATATAACCTGGAGGATCCGTCTGTAATGGATGAATTTGCCAAAGGAAATGGAGTTAAACTTCCTATTCCTGGTTCGGATGATACTGTTGCTTATGATTCACTGGCCAGGGTAGGTGTGGGAGCTAGTAAGTTAGGTGCTTCGAAAGCTACTTCGCTTGGATCATATGCTTATGCGGTGCAGCAGTTGGGGTAGCTCACTTCCTCCTCCGGTACAAGCCGTCAAACGAAGTGTTAAAAGTAAGACCTCCGTCGTCTGATTGTTCCCAGAGTTGGCGAACTGTGCCATCGTCGTTTTTAGACCAGGTGATCCTGTTGATGATTTTGTTGCCGTTTTGGTCAGTTTTTTCATTGCTGCTTAAAACCATTTTACCTTTTTTAAACTCTCCTGTTAATTCCAAAACTGTACCCTGATTGTCGACCCATACTTGTTTCCATTTCTTCTCAGATTTGTCGTAGAAATTGTAAGAGGAACCGGTGTAAGCACTTTCAATTGATTTCCAGTTTTCGCGTATTATACAGCCATCTTCAATCTTGGTGATTTTGTTAAAACCAGCCATTTTGCCCTTGGCATATACCACCCAATCACCAATCCAAAAATCAAACTGTGTATATTCCTCTTCACAACAAGGGCAGACAGGGATTTCCTGCTGAGCTCTTAGCCCGTTTGATGCAGAGAGTAATATCAGGATAAAAAATAATAGGGAAACTTTCTTTTTCACTATATCACCTTTTTGAGTATAACAAAGCTACAAAATGAATACTTAATAAAAGGATTGGATACTAAAAAGACTGTAGCGTTCACAAAAGGATAATCAGTATTCTTACAATCATGATAAATTGTACCTTTGATGCTTGTTAATCAGCCATGAATATCAAGAAATGCCACGAAAATTATTTATCCTGATATTGCTAGTTCTACCTTTTTACGGATTATTTGCTCAAGATTCTAATTTGAGTTTTGAGACTTCTGCAAAAGAAATCTGGGTAGATTCAGTTTATAACACCCTCGGTACTAAGGAGAGAATTGCCCAGTTAATTATGGTGCCGGCATGGTCTGAGCGGGATAGTTCCCATCTTTTGGAATTGGAAGGCCTGGTTATTAATCACAGTATCGGTGGTATTGCTTTCTTTCAAGGAGGGCCTATTCGTCAGATTAATATGATCAATCGCTTGCAGGCCATAAGCAAGGTCCCAAT
>JAGLDP010000011.1 GCA_023145515.1 Bacteroidales bacterium | reverse complement strand
TGCCTGATCGTCATATTACAGAAATGAGAATGGTTCATTATCCTGATGGAGATTCGCGATTGATCCTTTCGAAGTATGGCAGAGGAGTTTGGGAGTCTCCTCTTTACTCAGTACAAAATTCTCAGTTACCCTTCCCTGATTTTGAATTACATGGAACAAGTAAGTCGGAAATTACCCTGGGAGAATCTGTACAAATGACTGATTTGTCTGGAAATGCGGATGAAATTAGCTGGGAGATGACCCATGAAAGCGGTCAATATACAATTCGGGCCGGTAATGAAATTGAACCAGTTTTTTCTCCTGTTTATACCGGCTATTACTCCGTTTCGCAAATAGCTAAAAACAGTAATGGCACTAAAACCTTAATCAAAGATCTCTATGTAAGATTGAACGATGGATGGACCCTAAATACAGATGACATCAATAGTACTGAGAACCTTGTTACTGTTTATCCCAATCCGAGTAATGGAGAATTCAATATTCAGTATCAATCATCCAAAGAGGGTGAAATCATCATTAATATTTTAAGCTTTTCGGGACAACTTATTGATTCTAAGGAATATTCCTCATCAATTCCTGAGATGAGAATCCCAATATTTATGAAAAAGGAGGCAAAAGGAATTTATTTTGTCCAGGTGATTCAGGGTAACTTCAGTGAAACCCACAAAATTCTCTTGCAGTAAAATAAGTAAATCTATTAATGATGCTTATGAAAAATTCAACTAGTTCACGAATAATTGGAGCAATAATTCTAATTATAACACTCGCTGCTTGCACAACTAAACCAGCCGAGGAAGTAAAACCAAACATCATCTATATCATGCTGGATGAGATGGGATATTTTGAACCATCATATATGGGCAATGAGATGTTAGAAACGCCAAATATTGATAAAATGGCTACAGAGGGCGTATTCTTTACGAATGCTTATGCAGGTGCCTCATTGTGTGCACCAACGCGGGTAAGCTTGATGACTGGCAGACATATGGGACATGCCAGTATGCGCTCAAATTCGGGTGGGATGCCTATTCGTGCCGATGAAAAGACTGTTGCCTCGATGTTAAAAAAAGCAGGCTATGCAACCGGAGGTTTTGGCAAATGGGGATGCGGCAACCGTGGAACATCTGGCGTACCTGAGAAGCATGGCTTTGATATTTTCTACGGATACTACGATCAGGTTCATGCGCATACATTTTATCCTAAATATCTTATCAGAAACAGCGAAGAGGTAATGCTTGAAGGCAACGATGGCTACCATTATAAAGGTGGAACGCATGCGCAAAACAGCATCTTTGAAGAGGCGGTGGAATTTATTAGGACCAATGCTGACAATCCATTCTTCTGCTATTTACCCTGGACTCCTCCGCACGGACTATGGGGAATTGATGAGGATGATCCATCCTACCTTCACTTTAAAGATAAGCCCTGGATCGTTGGAAAGTCGTGGAGAGAAGATGATGCTATTCGTTATGCAGCACTGTTGCATAAAGTTGACAGCCAGGTTGGCGAAATATTTGACCTTCTGAAAGAGCTCGATATTGATAAAAATACCGTAGTATTTGTTTGTGGAGATAACGGAGGAAATGCTTATTTCAAGAATGAAGAAAATCCCAAAGGTTTCTTTGGTCCAAATGTTAATCCAAAAACCGGAGAAGCATTTAAAGGGAATAAAGGAAATATTTATGAAGGAGGATTAAAGATCCCAATGGTAGTACGCTGGCCTGATAAAATTGCTCCGGATACTGAGAATGATTTTGTGTGGTATTTCCCAGATTTCATGGCAACAGTTGCCGATATAGTAGATATTGAGAAGCCAACAGAATGTGATGGTTTATCTATACTGCCAACACTAACCGGAAAAGGGATTCAGGAAGAACATGAGTACATGTTTTGGATAGGAGGAAGACGTTGGGCAGTAAGGTCTGGCGATTGGAAAGCAGTTTCAGCACGATTTAAAGGTAAGAGTCCTGTTGATTGGGAACTATATAATCTGGCAGAAGACAAAGGAGAAACAACAAATATTGCCGAAGAATATCCTGAGCAACTCAAAAAACTAGTAGATTACGCATTTAAAGCATTCAATGAGCCAGTTCGTGGCGAAATATATGACAAGGAGTTATATAATAAAGACCATAAGATTAACCTACGGAAACCACCGAGACTAAAATAATGACAAACACGAAACTACTAACATTAATTGCTGCCCTGACTCTGCTATTATGTTTTGGATGTACTGATTATACCAATAAGGGTGAGATTCAGAAAGAGAATGTGAAGCGTTATGGTTGGGTTATTAAGGTTAAGCCCGAAAAACTTGATTATTACAAAGACTTACATGCTAATCCCTGGCCTCAGGTTAATAAGATGCTGAAGGAATGCAATATCCAAAACTACTCCATTTTTTACAGAGATGGATTATTATTCAGTTACCTGGAATATACCGGAACCGATTTTGACGCAGATATGAAAAAGATGGCAGCCGACTCAACTACCCGGCGCTGGTGGAAAGAAACCGAACCTTGCCAGGAACCTGTTCATTCAGCCAAAGAAGGCGTATGGTGGGCCGATATGGAAGAGGTATTTCATTTGAATTAATTGCAATTATTTTGTCATGTATTCAAATTTTATCTCCTGATATGCCCATGGGTAATCTGGTGTAACGGCATCTACTTTTATTGATGGCTGTCCTGATTCATTGTAATCTATGGAAATCTTTACTCTGTTGTAGGCTCCTGTGCGATAGGCAAATGTACTTCCGTCATCATCGTATAAATAATACTCACCCGGACTATGACCGTAAATCCTCAGGGTTAGAGGCACCTGCTCTCCTGGTTTTGGTGTCTGCATGGCAACCGGTATCATTGGAATAATACCACCATCACGAACAAAAACTGGTATTTTATCTAATCCACAAGCAATAGTAATAAGCTCATTTTCTCCAACAAGGGCACCATTATAGAAATCATACCATTTACCCGGAGGCAAAATCACTTCGCGCTGGTCCTCTCCGGCAAACATCGGAGCAACCAACATATTTGGTCCGGCCATATATTGATTTTTCATTTCCTCCTCAGTAAAATCAAGAAACCCCTTTTCAAGCTGAACAGCTCTAAACGGAGGAGTACCTTCGAAATAATAATCTGCAAATGCTGAGTAGAAATACGGGAATAGTTGCATCCGCAGTAAAGCGGCTGTTTTGAATTCATTATAAACCTCAGGGAATGACCAAGGTTTTGTTCCGGAAGCCCAGGCATTGATAGTAGCCATAGGAGAAAAACATGAGGTTTGCATTCGCCTAACCCATTCCTCCCCGGTTGGAGAATTACGCACCTCGGGTGTCCACAATACCCCTGAAAAGCCACTGTTTACCAGAGCAGTAATAAAGTTTTGATGACTATAATGGTCGCTGTAAAGAATAAATGGATAGCGGGTACCACCAGCGGTATTTCCTCTTACCAGACCCCATGTCCTCTGATTTCGATCTTCGAACATGGAATTTACTGTTTCCATCATTTGCAGAGGATAAATCTGGCGCATCTGCTCCCCGTCAATTCCTGATGGAAATTCAGCCACATCAGGCCACAACCAGGAATCATAACCATCTACTTCATCAATTTTGTATCCTGACACTCCAATATCCAAATGATTTTCTCCAAAATGAGAGTTCAGTACCTCCCTTGCTTCAGGGATAGTATAATCAGGAATCTCTCCGGCCCAAACGGTATGACTACCGGTGTAATCCTTCATTTTAGCATGGATCTTTGATCCGGGTGGGATATATGGATTTATCCAGAGATTTATCCGGATACCCTTATCGGCTAATTCATTAAGTGTCTTTTCAGGATGTGGCCAACGACTCTCATCCCACTCGTAAGTGCAAGGATAAGATGCTGATTGCCAGCCTGGTTCCAGTCCGATTACATCCAACGGGAATCCATTCTCCTCAAACATAGCAACTTCATTCATAACCTGCATATCTGTATACCTGGTAGGCACACGATGCCAGAAACCCATACCCCACTTAGGTGGTACCGGTCCTCCACCGTTAAAGAGGTTATATCTTTTTACAA
The DNA here is from genome assembly GCA_023145515.1 of Bacteroidales bacterium. Lineage (GTDB taxonomy): Bacteria > Bacteroidota > Bacteroidia > Bacteroidales > UBA12481 > JABHCC01. The sequence goes on along the minus strand of JAGLDP010000011.1, from coordinate 25,504 downwards.
CGTCGATCATTTCAGGACCGGCAAACAAATAAAGCTCTGCCCCTTCAGCCGGAACAAGAATCTCAATCCCATCAGAATATGGAGCGGCCGACCAATGCGGGTCAGTATTTCTATCTCTTACCTGCGGAGGATTTTTGCTGTCTTTTCTTACTGCAGTTCCTACCCATACATCAATGTAACGGGCTGCGTTAATAAGAATACCATAACCTTTTGAAGAAACATAAAAAGGAACCGGCGCATGAGTACGGCCATCATCCTTCCCTCCTACATGATCCATGTGCAAGCGCAATATTCGACCACGCTGCTGAACAGTACGAAAATGCATTCCTAAGCCATAGATTTTCTCATTACGCTCAAGAGGAATCCGAATAAATGTTTTGCCATTCTTGACAGTAAATTGTGGCTCTTCAAAAAATTCAGGAAATCCTCCATCTGGTAAAGCTGAAATTGCTGATTCTCTTGGTACCGGGTTAGCCACCGTCAGGTAGTTCACTGCATCGGGAGTACCCAGACTGGCCTTCCAAACTCCGGGGAGGGTTTGGGAGAATGTGATAGTGCCGGATTCTGGTTGAGGTTGTTTTTTTGGGGTGCAGGCAGCAAATATCGTGACGCCTATCGTGACGCCTATCGTGACGCTGGCTTGACGCCAAAGGGATGTAAAGGTTGTGCGAAGGTGGTGCCTACGTGACACTGGGCTCTGGTTTATATTTTTCTGCATTTTTGGTTTTTGTTTAAATCTCTAATAAAAACCGCCATCACGACAGGTGTCACGTCGGCGTCACGTTTTGGCGTCACGCCCCCCTGCATACTTCCGCACAATCTCCTTCATCGCCTCAAACTGCCTCTCCATACTGGTCAGCAACTTAAACTGTGCTCTGGCTCTTTGCAAATTGTGGTGTTCGTGATGAACCTTAAAGTAGTTATCACCATCAACATAATCTGTTATAAAACGAAGACCGATCATATAAGGGAATAGCTTTCCGGCAAAAGCCAGGTGATCAATTTCAACCTGATTCAAAGTATCTTTTGTCTCGTGAAGGAATCCTTTTGTATAGCCTTCAAAAAGGTGGATATCCATTTCTATTTTATCCAAATCAGGGTCATCTTCGGCTCCGGTATTGGTTGATGTACGTATGCTATCTCCAAAGTCATAATGCACATAGCCTGGCATAACTGTATCAAGGTCAATCACACACAGTCCTTTATCTTCCTGATTAAGCAAAACATTATTAAATTTGGTGTCGTTGTGCGTGATTCTTAAAGGAATCTCGCCCGCCTCTCCTAGTCTGAGAATTGTTTTCATCTCTTCTGCCCGGGCCAATACAAAATCAATCTCTTCTTTCACCAGATCTGCTCTCCCAACCGGATTTCTTTTGAGCGTATCCATGAATGTATCCAAACGCCATGCAATGTTATGGAAATTAGGAATTGTGTCATTCAAAGGTTTGCCAGGCAAGTCAGCAAGCTGTGATTGAAACTGTCCGAACATCCGTCCACCCTCAAAAGCCTTCTCAGGAGAATCAACTACATCATAGCTCTTATTATCCCAAATAAAGATGTACATACGCCAGAAATTCCCGTCAGAATCTACATGGTACGATGAATTATTATGAGTAGGAATTACAGTTAACACTTCTCTGTCGGGATTAGAATCAGGATTGGCCTCAATTTTTTTCCTAATGTGAGAAGTAACTCTTTCAACATTTTCCATCAGTCCGGGAACATCCTTAAACACATGATGATTCACACGCTGAAGTATGTAGTTGTATTGATCCGTTTCCTTTGTATCGATTTTAAAAGTGTCATTTATATGACCTGAACCATACGGAGCTCCGCTTGCATAAGTTCCATTGTGTCGGAAATTTGAGACAATTTGTTCTAGCATGTACATAGTTTAGTTTTTTCGGATCTTTATTTTCATTGCGTTTTCTATTGGCTTATCTGCTATCATGATTAAGTAGCCCCCACCCCCTGCACCACTTAATTTCCAACCATAAGCACTATCTTTATATTTATCGATTAACGATAAAATCGATGAATCAATCATACTTGGGAACATGGCAATTTGAGCTTCAAACGACTGGGTTACAGATCGTCCAAAAGCCACTAAATCTCTTTTCATCAGAGCCTTCCATACTGCTTTAGCTGCTTTAGAAAGAGTTTCTGCTCCTTCAGCATTGATATTAGTATTGGTAAGCACATCATAATTACCATTTCGCGGACCTAAAGTCACCAGGTAAAGATGATTTTCAATCCAATCAAGAATGTCCTGATCAATACAAGAACTAATTTTTTCAGGCCAATAGTCGCCTGCATAATCAAAGCGATTTAGTCCGGGCATCACTATTCCCAAGGCATCCTGTGATCCAGCGATTTCTCTTTTACCAGGACTATTTTCAAAGCTAAACAGGATTTTTGCAAGCTTCTCCTTGTCTCCCTCAGGAATCTGGTGCTGCCAAAGTTCAACAGCACGTTTTCTGGTACTGGTTGACATTCCACTACGATCATTGAACTCAATAGTGGGCTCAATATTGATAGTTAAAACTGGTCCCGGATAGTATTTCGATACCCAGGGTTGGTCAAGCCAACCACCAGCCAGATCGATTCGGTATGGAATAGTGCAAACCGTTCTCAAAGCAGTAGTGGAACGAGCTGGCAGCTTGCCATGAGGAACCCGTTTCTTCACTAAATACTCAATCGCCATCTCTTGACACAGATTTTCTTTTTCAGGTGTGCTTCCGTCCTCATTAACGAAGAAAATATCCGGATGAATATCTTCAATCTCTTTCAAAAAGTCTATGATACCCAGACCAGTATTAATTCGAACTTCTTTCACCCCCTTAAGAGCTTCAAGCATATACTTCCGTTCATCCTCATTTACCACAGGGTATCTGCCTTTCAGCTCAAATACAGTTTTATCCGATCCAATTCCAACATAAAGATCTCCGTAAGCTGAAGCTTCTTGCAAAAAAGCAACATGTCCGCTATGAAGCATATCAAAACATCCGGTAACAAATACTTTTTTCATATCAGATCATTTTCATTGCACTAGCATAAGATGCGAGATTTTCTTTCTGAATACTTTGTTTCTCAATATTTGGACCAGAATATTCAAGCTCGAGAATACTTCCTCCGCCAGCTTGGAAATATCGCAATTCAAATGGATGCCAACCTTGTCCTAATGCAATTTCTCCTGATGCTTCTTTTCCTCCATGCAGTCCATCATTATTCACCACTTCTTGTCCTCTAACACTTAATACAGAACCATCATCAGAGAAAGTAAAAAAACGATAAATTCCGGCACGTTCTATCTGGATATATCCATTTTCCACCAATCCGTATGCTCCGTCAGGTAATTCATCCGGAAAACCAGGAACAGAGATAGCACCATAGCTACTAGCTTTGACATCTTTGAAATCATAAACCGACTTAAAATTGCCCTCAAAGAGAGAATAGCTCACTCCTTCTTGTCTTACCAAATCTAATCCTGTTATGATATCCTGTTGATCCAGAATAATATCAATAACTGAGCTCGTATGTCCGGAAGGCATAACAACTATAGCCTTTATGTGTGTGTCACTTGTGAAAACAAGCGGCTCAATGTATTCTTGTCCTGATTCCACCGGGTCAGAGCCATCAGCAGAAAAGAAGATTTTAGCTCCATCAAGGGCTTTGTGTAACTCAAGGGTAAACTCCTTCAAGAAAACGAAACTATTAGCTGACACTACAGGCCCCGGGATGCGATAGTTCACATCCATTGCATCAAGTCGGAGGTAGTGGGCCTTCATCCGATACAGAAAAAGCTCATAGTCTCGCAGGTCAGCTGGTGTCCATACTACCTCAGCAAGAGCCGACATACGTGGCACGGCCATATATTCAGCCTGTTGAGCTGTTGAAATATACTCTGTCCATACATTCCCCTGAGCACCAAGAATATGCTTTGCCTCCTCAGTACTCAGAGCCTCTGGGGTAGGTTCAAAAGAGTATACTTTTTCCATCGTTAGAAATCCACCAATTGCTTTTGGTTCATTTGCAGGATCTCCCTGATAAAAATCAAAATAACAGTGTGATGTGGGAGACATAATAACATCGTGAGACTCACGGGCAGCCTGAATTCCTCCTGCCACTCCACGCCAGCTCATAACCGTTGCTTCAGGTGCTAGTCCTCCTTCAAGAATTTCATCCCAGCCAACTAAGCGACGATTTTTTGTCTGCAGAAAGGTTTCAATTCTACGGATAAACCAGGATTGCAGTTCATGCTCATCTGCTAAACCTTCATCATTTATTCTTTTCTGACAATCAGGACAATCCTCCCATCGGATTTTCGGACATTCATCTCCTCCAATATGGAAATATTCAAAAGGAAAAAGATCTACAACTTCTGAAAGCACATTCTCAAGAAATTCAAATGTTTCTTCTTTTCCAGCGCAATATACATCAGCTGCCACTCCCCATACCTTCCGAACTTCAAAAGGACCTCCTGTGCAACTAAGTTCAGGATATCCTGCCAGCGCAGCAACTGAATGTCCGGGTAATTCAATTTCCGGCATCACATCCACAAACCTGGTACGGGCATACTCAACCACGTCTTTTATTTGCTCTTGCGTATAAAAGCCGCCATAAGTATCACCTTCAGCAGTTTTCCTCACTGATCCAATTTCTGTCAACAAAGGATACTTCTTAATTTCAATTCTCCAACCTTGATCTTCAGTCAGGTGCCAATGAAATACATTCATCTTATGCATAGCAATGAGGTCGATGTACTTCTTGATAAATTCAAGAGGAAAGATGTGTCTTCCTACATCCAGATGCATCCCCCTCCACGAATATCGTGGTTCATCTCTAATCTCCACACAAGGAATCAACAGCTGTTTTGCCTTAAGGAGCTCTTCATCACCGTAAATTTCCGGCGGCAATAATTGCAATAAAGTCTGCAAACCATAGAAAACAGCTCTGGAAGAATTCCCGGTAATATTGACACTCTTACCAGTAACGATCAACTCGTAGGCATCAGGACTATCTGAAAAATCCAATGAACCTAAAGTCAAGTGAATGCCTTTTGCATTTGCCGAATTCACTTCTAAATTAAGATTCACTCCAGCACTAACTGACAAGCGATCCTTAAAGAAATCAGCTGCCATTTTTAGGTCAGCATCATCTGATCCCAGATAAATTGAAGCCACAGAAGAAATCCGGTATTGTCCACCCGTAGCCGATAAAAAAGTTGGTTCAGGCACCAACTGAATTTCTATCTCATTCTTATTACACGACAACATCATAATAAGTGATAATAATAAGCCACCATATTTAAAAATCCTTCTCATTCTCTTAGTATTAATTATTCCACAACTATTTCATCTACAAACAAAAACGCCGCCTGGCCTTTTCCGTTATGCCAATCAGGACAAACACCAATATTTTTTGCATTAACCCGTATATAGCGATAGTTTCCAGAGTCAAAACTCAATTCAAAATCTTTATTTATTGCCCCGTTTGCTCTGAGGCTCACATCATTTTCAACCTTTCCTAATGAAACAAACTCTTTTCCTTCAACAGACCCCCAGAACTCTACCTGAGTAGGCATAAAAATCCATGACCTGGTATCTTGAAGACATCCGAGAGTCAATTTTTGGACCAAGCAGACTTGATCTAAATCAATAAGCAGCTCCATATCTTTATGCATAAAGCCCTGCCAGTTTCCATCCAAATAATCTCTTGAACCACGAATACCATCCACAAGACCAAAGGTGCCACCTGCCGAATATTTTGAGGTGTAACTTGAAGAATACTTTGGTTCTTTGCCGATAGCCAGGTGCAACAAAAAGGGTTTTGACGACACATTAACCAGCTTGGTATCAATAAAGAGTCCTACCGTAAATAATACACTTTTATCTAAGGCAAGTGGCTCAGTGAGTACCGGAGCTGAGAACTCTGGTTTCTGGCCATCAAGCGTATACTTCAATATGCCTCTTGGTTCAGAAGTATTTGCGCTAACCTCAAAAAAGCCATTACTTGTGTTAATACCATACTCAATCATTGGATCCGGATACAATTCAAGCATATCAAACCAGGCCACTCCTTGTGAGATCAACTCAAGAGAGGGATTTATTTTTATTGTACTTGAGCCATCTGCTGGTACCTGAAAATGCACTTTATAGCGAGTCCAATTGCTTGTTAGCTGAATTTCCTCACTAGCAAAATCTCCTGCTGAGATATTAAAGAAATTCCCTTCAAATTTATTCTTTCCAAATAACTTCTGCCAGAAAGTTCGGCTGGGAACAATTACAGAATTTGCATCAATCCGGGCCCAAATGGAAAGGGTATAACCTGTACCACTATTCAGACGAACCGGAAAGAGCGACAACATAACACCTTGATTATCTGCAGGCGACACCATCCTCAAAGAATGTCTGCCTTCATAAGGATCGCTAGTATCCAGAAAGTATGTAGCTCCCTTATCTCTCCCAACACTTGCATAGCAGGCTGCGGGAACACCAGGACTAATTGCATTTTCGAAACCAGAATCCTGAATCAGATTTCCGGCATAGGTTTTTGTAGCATCGTTATGTCCGCTTATGCGGTAAACTCTTGTACCATATCCATCGATAATATCCTGAATACCATCACCATTAGCCTTCACCTGACGATTCTCAAATAATACATCTACTCTTGATCCGGATAGGCTGAAAGGAGACCTAATTTGCAGTGGCTTAGGGACATTTTCTTCGTTGACAGCAATAATCAGTAGCTCTCCATTATGCTCCCTGGCCGAGATCCGAATTCCTTCTCCATTAGTAGAAAATCCAGCCATTAGTTCACCTTCTGTGAGATATGGTAGAATTTCCTGAATCTCTAAAGCCATTTTTCCGCATTCGCCCCAGGTGGCAGTAGATTTAGGAAAGCCGTTAGGTCCATGTCTGACAAAATGCTGAACTCCGGTAGCACCTTCCACCACGGCCAACCACGTCATGGCTCGCAATTCTCTAAGAGAAGGTTCTCTGCCCCAATGTTCTGCTCCACCAAAGGCCTGAGGAACTATCCAAACTGCTTTTTCAGCAAAAAACTCTTTTTTCAAATTGCGGATAACTGTTCCCACACTACGGATGGGCTGGTTAGGCACCGGGTATGGATCTGCCATAACGATGTCCATTGCATCAGCATACTTTCGGGCCTGAGCAGGAGCCATAAAAACAATGCTAATGGGATGATAGGGATCTATCGACTTGATTAGCTCATATGTAATCTTAAGAGAATCAGGATCTTCACCATGACCAGTAGGTTCATCAGAGATATACCAGCCCAACAATGCAGGATGATCTTTAAAACGAAGTATCTCTTCCTCCAGTCGCCGTCTTTTTTGTTTGGATGTTTGATCATCCGGAGCCCGTGCACTTCCCACACCTCCTCCTCCGGCAACTGAAAGCAAGTTATAATGCACCTTCATCCCGAGAAGGGCACAACGATCCATATAGGCTATTCTTTCATTAACAGTCTGAGGAATAATCTTTTGATAAGGCGACATCATATTGAAACCCTTAACCACTTCTTCTTCTGCAAGAGTTTTCTGCACCGGTGAATAGCAATAAAAGCCAACCGGATAATATGGACGATCATCAATATGAAGTCCGCCAGTTAAACGATCAATTTTAACACCGTATGGCTTTTCAGGCAAGAGAACCAGATTTGTTTTTAGCTCAAGATTCACACCTTCACCTTCAATCCATATTACCAAACTCGAATTCTCAACATCCTGTTCATCCAGACTAAATGGAAGACGCAGCAATGTCTCATTCAAAATGGCATCCTGTCTCATGAGAAGGTGCCCATTCAAAGACAGAGTAAGTTGTACTTTTTTGCCAGATTCAGTAACAGGAACAACTAACAATGCTTCAGTACTTGTTTCGCTGGTATAAAAACTCATGCGGGTACTCAGCTTCCAATTCTCCTGTGCATTGAGAGTTATCGTAAATAACAGCCAACTGAGCAAGATACTAGCAGTCTTACTCATAGTGTTCCTCCTGTTCAACAACTGAAAGCTCATAAAAATATCCGGCCAAAGCTGTACAAACATCCTCCATGAATTTTTGCCCCTTCTCTTTTGTTGCCTTAGCAGGGTTACCTATTCCAGTATCTTTTGTCACTTCAGGCCAGTCTCTGGGAGTCCAAGCCCATCCTTCCTGATGAGCCTGGAATATTAGTTTTTTCTCCTTTCCTTTTCCAGCTTCTTTAAGGGGGAGAAGCAGATGAGGAGCCAACACTTGCATAAGAGAAGTTTCCATTTCACCAGCATGATCTCCAGGTTCTTCGAAGTAAGCTGAATTATCAAGAATCCGAAACCAGTCAACAGAAGAAATAAACATATCAGGATAGGTAACCAGAACTTCACGAATCATTTGCTTAAAATGATTCCCTCCATGTCCGTTCAATATCACAAGCTTATCAATCCCTTGTTGATCAAGAGATTCCACGACATCCTCCAGTATTCTGGCCTGGGTGGATGCATGGATATTGATACATCCGGGATACTCCATCTGCGACGAATTCACGCCGAACGGAATAGCTGGTAATACCAAAACCTTTCCCCCTGCCTCCCAGGTCATAGAAGCTGCAGTAGCAGCAATAGCTTCAACCTCATAGTTATCTGTCCCAAATGGCAAATGAAAGTTATGCGGTTCAGTTGCTCCCCAAGGGAGGATGGCCACCCGATACTCTGTTTTTTCAACCACTTTCCAGGGTGTTTCTGCTAGAATGAAAGGACGTTTATTCATGGTTTGGTAATTCGTTGATTCAGTTATTCGGGTTGTTTTGTTTTGCATTCTATCAGGAAGCCTTTTCCTTGCGGTATTTGGAATGATTCTTTGGGGTTTATGCTTCCTGCTTCCTGGAAATCTTTTATGTATGGCATGATTAGCTCTGCCTCATCGGGGTTTATCCCCAGAGATTCCCAATCAATTTCTAATTCCACTCTGGCTGGCCCGTGCGCCCATGAGGCAATTGCTATCAGAACTTTACCGGGTTGCTTATAAACTGTTGCCAATACATCGGGTCTGCCTGTTTTCACGGGACATTCTTTTGACCAGTACCCGATCATTTCACTACTTTCAATTCCAAATTCATCCCAGATTCTCCATATAGCTGAAGGATCTCCAGACCAAGGGGCCCTGGATGTCATGCCATATAGCATTCCTCTCCATGGATTACCTCCTTTTTCGAGCATTTCGCCCATCAACCCGAACGGAATCCCTGAGACTTCTGTCAGCCAGTAATCAGGAGATGCATCATAATCAAAATACTCACCAAACCATAGTCTGTCGATATAGGCAAAGTGCTCTAAATAGAGGTTTGAAGAGTTGGTAAATCCATCTCTTTGATTGAACTGGTTTGCCGAATGTAAATCTATGAGGGCTCCCGGATTTCCACGGAGCAGGATTTTCCGCACCCGCTTCATAATACTCCGGTCAAAAGCTACATCGTCAATATATAGTCCATCGATTCCCACATTACTGACCAGCCAGTTGAGTCCTTCGAGATAGTAATTATGCCATCGTGATACTCCTGAATTTATGATAGCAGCATCTTTCAGTTCAGGCACAAACCATGCTCCAATGTAATTGCCATCAAGATGCTCCTGTAGCCAGCTATATCCACCACCCGGACCATAAGAAAGTATTTCGTCTCCCAGGGATTTCAGCGCCCATATTTCAGGACAAATATTAGTAAGCTCTCTTACAGTATAATAGATTTTAACCTTGGCATTTTTGTCATGGGCTTCATCTATATAATCCTTCATAATATCCGGTGTCATAAACGGATAATTGATAAATGGATTTATTTTGGTGGCATGGTGAACATTAATAGTGTTTCCACCATAAGCCAAGATCGAATCTATTGGTTCATACTTGTGATAATACCTGTTTTTCCAATGACTCTTAGTATCTATTGCATGAAAAGGGGTTATTAAAAACTGCATATTAAAGTGCAGTGGTTCATCTTTCTTCAAACTTCTCTCTCCAGAATATGCCTTGATTTCATACACCTTATCCGTGCGCTCAAGCAATATACCTCCTTTGCCATCATTGTACCATGAAACAGGCATTTTGAGGGGCTTTTGATGATAAAAATTTGTATTAAGTGGTCGCTCATAATTAATATCCCGGAATGAGCTTTGCAAACCCAGGTTAACCTCCCCGATCCAAGGACCATCATTATTAAAATATGGATCCCATTTCCATTTAAACTCATCGGGAGGAGTTCCACCAATTCGTCCTAAGCCCAGCATATAACGGGCATTAGATTCGTTCATTGGGATCACCCATGCAATGTCTTCAAGCGAAATATCCAGTTTGGATTCTACCCGAACATCATAACCCAGAAAACCATCTGCCTCCAGTCGTCCATTCACAAAAAATGAAATATTCCCGGCTGTTGCGGTGGCTGTCCAGGTTACCAATCCTGCCTCCTTAAGGGTAAATTTTATTCCTTTAGAAGTAGGCACAATAGTTCGCCCATCAGGAAACTTCACCTGAAAATCCATGCCTTTGTACAGCATTTCTGTTTTCTCGGCGCCGATTCCGGTCATTTCTTCGTTGAAAGAACTGATAATCTGTTCAGGGAAACCATTAGATGAAAGGATTAAGGTTCGACCAAGGAAATGCAGCTCATTTCCTTTTACCCTTATTGGTGTGTAGGGTTTCACAATATCTGTATCCTCTGCAATTCTTGAATCAAGCCATCTGAGCCGTGAATGATTTTCTGGCTCACTATCACCATGATCTGCCAGAGTTTCCTCACTAACCATAAAACTCAGTTGAACCTCTTCAGGGTTTAAGTTCTGAGGACTAATAGTGATGCTTCCTTTATACATTCCCGGCTTTGTGTTTTGAGGAACCTGAAGTCCCATCCACAGAGCTTGTATATCCCCCTTTTTCACCTCAATTATCTTCTCAAGAAGATCACCTGTCCAGTCAATTCCTCTTTTATTATAGCAGCTAAAAGCCGATGATGGGATAATATTCCCTTCATTATCAGACAGATTTGAAAATATAACATCTAAGTCAGCAATATCCTCAGTAACAGCAAATAGTCCTACCTGAAAAGCAAAAGATTCATCTCTTTTCACCTCTGCTTCAAATTCCTGTGCATAGGAACGATCAATCCACTTTTTTGGGAGATCAGTCCACATCTTAATTGGATGAAGCCGATCTTCAGGAAACAGCAGGTAGTCTTTACTTTGTTCATTAATCAGGCTGTCAGTTTCTGCTTTGGTAGCAATCACTTCCATCGGATAAAAGGAGTGAAACTCATTGATCGACTGCATCTCTACCACTTTGGCGTCTTGCAGAACTATATAACTCCCCTTCCATGCAGGGTCACACAAATCTTGTGGCTTCCAATATTCTACAGTTGGATAATATGTCGATCCTGACATAGTGTTTGGCAGATAGTATAAGAAGTATTTGCCTGGTCCGTCAATAGGTTCAAAAACCAACTCTCCATATTCACGATTGATAATGAGTCGTTTTACATTTAATACTCTTTCCCCACTTTTTTCTGAGACAACAACAATCTCTTTATTCTCTGGATTCAGGTCTTTTCTTCTCCATGGGATATGACAGTACACCGTTTCGGATGAATCCTGCACCTCAACTACAATTCGATGATTTCCAAGCGAATCAGAGTCCCAAGAACCTGTTGAATAGTTCAATTCCTGGGCCATTCCGGCCCAGGAAAAGACTAAACAAATAATACTGGATAAAACTGCCAGTTTTTTCATCTCTACAGATTTTTCTGAGCATCAAGCATCTCACGAAGCTTGTCTGTTGATGGTCGGGGAGCACGTGGGGCAATCATTTTTCCTTCAGTATCAATGAAGATAAAGCTTGGTATATACCTCACCAGGTAATCATCATTCATTTTATCGGCGTCATGCAACTGAACCCAGTCGAATTTTTCCTCCTTCACCATTGCTTCCCATTTCGGCTTATCACGATCAACGGATATACTTATAAATACAATATTGCGTCCGGCATAATCTTTAACTAACTGACGATAATCAGGAATCTCCGCAAGGCAAGGTCCACACCAGGTTGCCCAGAAGTCGATATACACGTATTTGCCTTTGAAGTCAGATAGAGAAACAACATTGCCATCAATATCTGGTAAAGTCCAGGCAGGAGCTGTTTGTCCGGGCATAATTGGAATCCATGCATCACGTTTTTCAGTGATTTCAGTTTTATTTTCCTCGTTGACAGATGATGCCAGGTAAGCATCAATAGCTTCTTCTACACCGCTTGGAGGACCACCATCGAGATGTTGTCCTACTATCTCAAACTTGAATTTCTCAGCCATTTCAGCTATTTCAAAATTCTCATCAATAAATTTGAACTTCGCATTGAACAGTTCCGGAGTACCCCAGGCATCAGTACCAAGATCAGCGGCTTTTGTAGCTTGTGTATTGATAAAGCTGCTCAAGAAGTACATTGCCTCATCTACTTCCATCAAAAGGGGATCATTCAGATTCATTGCGGAGGTGAAATCATACCAATCATCAGGAACTTCAAATCCCTCTACTTTTGCATAATACTCATGAGCGCGCGGATAATTATTAAGGTCTCCATACATGGTATACATTAAAACAATTTCCTCTTGATCAATAAACTGTTGATCCATCCCATTAGACTTATACTCATCTAGCAAGCCAACAAAAACTGTTTGCAATGAATCTCTTACTGCCTTGTAATCAGCTGGTCCTTTAAGGTAATTTGCCATATAATCACGACCCCAGCCCATTTGAATAATACCTTTCTCAAGGATATATTCATTCTCAACTTGCAAATCACCAGAGAATCCCAGAGAATTATCCCAGTCATTTACATCAGCTATAATATCCAAAGATTTTCCCGGACTAATCCAGATGCTGGCGCGTTTCCGACCATAAATAACATTAATTGAAGTTGGTTTTTCACTTTCACTTTCGTAAGAGAAAGTCCCATCAACACTAAGCTCTACAGTATCTCTTTCCCGATCAATGAAAAAGATCAGGTCACTTGAATCAGGGTTCATAATAGTACCTGTAACCCGAATGATATTATCCGGGGCTTGTTGGCAACCGGCTAAAATCGCAATTGCAGATAAGAATAAAAATAATTTTTTCATGATGTAAATAGTAATTGGTTGATAATTATAAGTTTATACTGTCTAATATCGTAAGTCTTTCATAAGTCGTCTGTTCTGAATGGACTTGCTGGTAGTCTGGCGCTATTGAATAGATTTGTCTGGTCTGTATGTCCCCAGCCAAACCTAACAGCTACCGGATTTTTCACCTCTTTGCTAAAAACGAGAACTGTATTTTTATCAATAACAGCTTTTGCCGGCACAAATTTCATGTCTGGTCCGGCAATCATAAAGTGCCTTAATTCTCCTCCTTCAGCCTTAAGTCCCCCACAGGTATAGTCAAAAAAGACTCGTATTTTATCACCTTCATTTCTCCAGGTTTTATACAAAGGACCACTGTAATATATGTTACTAAATCTATAATCTTTCACGAGTGCCCAGGTAGCTAATCGCTGACCGACCGTATTTTTATCAGGAGGATGTATAGTTTTCAATGATCCTATATCCATTGTTACCACCATACCTGTTTTTGGTGTTTTCAAGCTTTGCAGCTGAGCTTCCCTAAGGAGTCCGGTACTAAAATCATCACGATATGTATAAGGAGCTATCTGAACAAAATAGAATGGGAAATCACCTTGTTCCCAATCACTTCTCCAGTTTTCAATCATATTTGGAAAGATGTCTGCGTATAACTTACCATCGTAGCGATTTGACTCTCCCTGATACCATATAGCTCCTTTGATTCTGAAAGGGATCAGTGGAGCAATCATTCCATTGTAAAGGGTAGTTGGAGTTTGTGCCTCACCACAATTGGGGCAATAGGGCATGGCCTTTACTCCGGTCAAGCCTAATCCTTTCCTGTATTTCCATTTTCCACTAAGAGAAGCTTTAAAGAATTTAGAATCTTTAGGATAGAGCTTCATTTCTCCAGCCCCTCCGTTTATTCCTCCTTGTCCTGAGGTATTAGCCACTTGAACTGCGATCAGATTTTTGCCTGGCTTCAATATCCCGGGAGGAATTTCATAAGACCGGAAAGTTGACCAACTAGACACATTCAGGTGTTCTCCCACTTGCTGACCATTTATCCAGGTAATATCCATCTCATCGATTGGCCCGAGGTCAAGTATAGTAGTTTTATTTGTCCAAAATCGCGGCACTCTCACCTCAAGGCGCAATTCCATAAGTCCTTCAAAATGCCCAACCACTGTCTCACTCCAATTGGCGGGCACAGTTAGTTTATCCCATCCTGAGTCATCATATCCTGCGAGAGTCCAGTCAGGTGAGGATTCACCAGGAACAAATCCCAGATCATCCAACCAAGCCTTTTGCACAGATTCTTGCGCCTTAAATTTATTGTCTCTAAAAAGCTCAGGATCACAGCTTCCTGCTGAGGTATGAAAATATGGAATTCTATCAATAAACTGATTGCTTGTCCAGGCTTCAGCAGGAGTACCACCCCAAGTAGAATTGATCAAGCCGATAGGAATATTTAATTTTTTGTACAGGTGCAATCCAAAGAAGAACCCAGTTGCACTAAAAGAGCCTACATTATCAGGAGAGCAAGGTGCCCATTGACCCTCACAATCCTCAAGAGGCTCATAGGATGTTTTTCTTTTTACCGTAAATAGCCGGATATCAGGATGATCTGCCTCAGAGATATACTTCTCAGAACCAGTAATGGGTTGATTTGGCCAGCCTTCCAGAGGCATTTCCATATTGCTTTGGCCAGAGCACAGCCATACCTCGCCTATCATCACGTTGGAAAGTGTTATCTTTTCTTTTCCCTGAATAACTATCGCATACGGACCTCCGGCATCAGGAGTCACAACATCCACCTGCCACCGTCCGTTTTCATCCGCTTTCGCAAAATATGCTTCATTCGACCAATCCACAGACACTCTGATTTCTTCCCCTGGTGCAGTCCAACCCCAAAGAGGTGCCTTGGATTGTTGCTGGAGCACCATGTTATCTCCGATAATGGCCGGAAGCCTCATTTGGGCTTCAGTCTGAAAACTTAATGAGATAAATAAAATAGAAATGAAAACAATCTTGAAGCTTCTCATAATCATATAGATCTGGGTTATAAAGAATTCCGCAAAATTACCTGCGGGGGAACTAAACTACTTATTTTTTTCCGGTTCTTTATACCGTAGGCAATTTGTCTGGCCATCTCAAGAAAATCTGGAGAAATCACAGTGATTCCTCCTTCAAGAACCTCTTTCATAGGATAATCATTAAAAGAAATAATACCCACATCAGTTCCTGTTTTCAAACCTGACTCACGGGTTCTTTTCACCAGTTCAATTAAGTGTTTATCGTCAACAACCATAAAGGCATTGCCTTTTATTGAGTTTCCGGGTTCATCCCGGATTACTCCGTGAATTCCATGGTCCTTGCAAAACGCTTTGAAAGCCAGCTTAGCTTCTGGTGGATGGTTTGCTGAATCAGGACAAACAAATATTAAAGACTGATACTTCTGTATCAAAGTAATTGCAGTATTTAGATTCTTATACAAACTATCTTCAAATTCCTGAACCACTGAGGAATAGTCGCCCCATGATGGATTCAGGTAATCAAAAATCAGCACTTTATTGGGATCCAGTTTGTCCAGAATGGCAGGGATATCAGGATGTTCGAATCCCATTATGATAAATGCAGAATACCGGCCTGCTGCTCCCAGCAGAATCTCTTCCATCAGCCGGATATTGTAGTGATGAAAATACATATTCAGCTCCACATTATCCGGAAGGTTTTCCCATATTCCATCATAAATAACCTGTTTAAATGGCCTTAAGGTATCTAAGAGGAGTAATACTCTCGGATTTGTGCGGGCCACAAAATATCCTTTATTGGGAACAGATTCAACAATCCCCCTGCGCTTCAGTTCATCCAATGCTTTAACGATGGTTCCCCGGGCCAATCCGGTATCATCAAATATATGATTTACAGAAGGCAGAATGTCACCGGGAGACAACTGCCCTGCCGACACTGCATCTATCACTAAATCAATTAATTGCTGAAATTTAGGAACGCTGGAATCAGATTGAATCCTAACTCTAAAATCATTCATAACCTGCCTGTTAGCTGTACTATTCTATTCTATGCTAAGATAGGGATAATAAGGCATAAAAGGGAGGGTTGGGTGGGTTAAGCTCTGAAATATTGCCTTAACGATTTATTATCAGCTTTTTCGAATGGCTTGCTCCCTGTTGATCCGAAATTAGAAGGAAATAGTTTCCCTGGGGGAATTGGCTCAGGCTTAGTCTGTGTATTTGTGCCCCATGATAGAGGGTGTGCTTATAAACAGTTTGGCCTGTAATATCTATTAATATCAGCTCTGTAATCTGTGTCAGAACAGTAGGGAATCCGACCGTAACCTGATCTGATGCTGGGTTTGGGTAAAGCTTGATCTGGCTTGGGTCAAGAGTCCAATCTTTTACTCCGGCTGCACCAACCTGATAATAAACAATCATTGAAACACTATCCGCAGGAGTAGCTTCAATAAAGAAGGTATATTTAATAACTGATGTGCCCTCATTGCCATCTGGAGAATAATCACCTATAAAAGAACTATTGTCAGTACTGTTGGCTGCTATTTTTACTACCTGAGTTGCTTCAGAAACAAATGGAGGATAACAAGATGCGCCCCAACAAAATGAATTATCACTGCCATCAACAACATCAATATTTGTTCTCCTGACTAAAACCTCAATTTCTTTATCCGTTTCGTTAGTAACTGACACATGAGACTCGAGAATAGCATCCTCTGTATTCCCAATCATAAAAAGGGTATCATTGCTGATATCAATCCCCTCTGTACTTAGCGACAAACTCTGTGAGTATCCTGGTCCAGCGAAAAAACAACC
The DNA here is from genome assembly GCA_023145515.1 of Bacteroidales bacterium. GTDB lineage: Bacteria > Bacteroidota > Bacteroidia > Bacteroidales > UBA12481 > JABHCC01. Next base: position 8,525 of record JAGLDP010000011.1, on the reverse strand, counting down.
CGCCAATAAAACAAAAATAATTTTCCTCATTTCTTACACTTTTCTGTCAATCTTTCACTTTGACTTGTTCAACCTGCACAATCTCCATTGTTGCCGAATCATATACAAAAATAACAAAACTACAATTATCCGACACCCAGGAGTTATCTAATTCAAGAGATCTGGTCATTTGTATTCCTTCTTCTCCGGCACTCTCAAAACTGATATTTTCACCCCAAATAGAACCGATAGCATCGCGGAAAACGTGATTATGCTCATAACTCTCCACATCAAGGGGATCAGCATCTTCATCTTTCTGCCAGTCAATAATGTGGTCTTCTGATAAGTAAATCGCAATTTTCAGATCTTCACCCGTATGACTTATGTCCTCGAGATTTATTATAACAGTTGCCGTTGATGTTGCAGAATTAAACTCTGTGCTTGCAGAAATCGCAATTTCTGCTTGTTTGTCAACAATAGCTGCTGATTGGCTAGCCCAATTAGCGTACGGTGTTAAGCTTTGTTTGCTAAGATTATTTACCACGCCGATAGGAAAGGCTACGAATTCATAATAAGATTCCAGCACAGATCCTTCATCCGTTCTAAAATCCGTAGTGAATTTTTCACCATTCTGGGTGCGTGCAAAGTATCCCAGATGGAATGCAAGAGCTACAACCTGATCTCCGTACAGACTCTTTATCTGATCAATAGCCCGATGAGCCTTTGGGCATGATTTACAGGTATGTCCGGTAAAATCAATGATTAAGACCTTAGCTGGATTTTCCTGGATTTTCCCACCAGAATCATGACTTTCAAAAAACGGAGCCTCAATAATATCACATGAAAACAATGACAGGAAGAGTCCGAAAAAGAAAATTTTTGAAATCAATTTTATCATGTTCTTTTATTTAAAAGCTGCTGGTAATAGAAAGAGTAAAGCCATTCATAGCCGGAACATTCCGACAAACACCCCCTACACAAAGAATTCCTTCTCTTTGTTTTCCATAGCTCAACTGAATTCGGTTTGCATTTTTTACATATCCGAAGGAGGCGAATAAATAGTGTACCCGCTTTTCTTCATCCGGATTTCCGTAATTATACTGATCTGACACTGAGAAAAACCAATGTGGCGAAATACTGTATTCGGCCAGTAGCATAGCCCAGTTTCCCTTATCCTCCTTTGTCCATAATCCCTGGGTCTCAACCCTGAGGGCCTGCTTGGGTGCCAGCCTCCATGTAACTTCAAGAACTGCCAGATCGGCATTTATCACAGCCCCCTTGCCTTCCATAATCATTTGATTGTAGGCAATATGCTGATAGATTCCTGTAAATTTCCACTTTTTTGATAGTTTCCTCGAGATCTCCACATTATAATCTCTATAGTAAAGCTCTTTTCCAAGTTTAAAGAATTCGGATGTATATCCCAGAGTTCCATTAGCTCCGATGGCAGTAGTATCATTCAGAGCTGTTTTGTCGAGGCTATTCACCATTGACACATTTAGAGTTATCTGCGTGCCATACTTACCTCCTAATTTTGTTCCCCTACGGATATTATATGAAATTTCGCCCTGTGCGCCCATCTCTCCGGTTGGTTGTGATGAATAGGGGTATAGATTCATCAGGCTATATGTATAATTTTTTGAAATCGGAGGCAAATATCCCATCATCAGCTTGTTCAGGTTTTCAGTACGGTCAGATCTGAAGCTCATGTTATCCACCCGCTTTACACTAAAGTTCATCCCTAGTCCTGATGCGGCATAACTGGCATTAACAATCAGTGAATTACCAGGCTTATATATGAAATTATTATCGGCAGAAGGATCATTGATTTTACCGGCATACTCACTATCTAAATGCAAAGCACCACGGGTGATGTTGAATCGATAAGCCCATGCACCTACATTCTCTGGCAGAATATATACCGGATCATCATCAGCCTGGTATTTGCTGACGAAGCTACCACCCAAAGACAGCAATGTTTGTTTGTCTTTCAAGGCTGGAATGAGATCATTTATTCTCAGCTCTCCATCCAATCCTCTGATTAATCCCGGACCATACTCCCAAAAAAGACGTTGTTTACCAACAACTCCGGTCAGGCTGATACCTTCAAACGGATGGTATTTCACCCGTATTCCTCTCATGGCATTATCAACACCCAGGAATTTATCTTCCCAGGTTCTGAGTAAAATCCCGGATCCGAATTGCTCATAAAAATCTCCGACTGTGAAATCAAGGTCATCAAAGCGATAGCGGGCAAAGAAATATGGAACACCTACCCCATCGTAACCCGGATCAAATCCCTGAAGTGCATTCATGTAGCCTTCAAAGCGCAGTCCAGCTGAAAAATCTCCAAGTTCATACCGAATATTTGCATAAGAATTCAGAGCCATTTTTTCAGGAATCGCATCAGCTCCGATAAGTGAATCTGCTCTATACGACTGAACATCCATCTGAAAGTTTCCACTCAAACGCCCTTGATCCTGGGCATAAATGCTGAAGGATAAGGAGACCATAAAAAATAACAGGACAATTTTTTTAGCCATGATGAGATTTTTATGGTTATTTGTCAGACAGGGACTTTATTTTTTCCAAAAGCTCTTCTTCATCTCCCTCTGTATATCCGGAGTGTTGCCATACTAGTTTTCCTTTAGCATCAAACACAAATGTGTGTGGAACAGTGGCAACATTCAAAGCCCTCTTCAAATCAGAATTAGGGTCAAGATAAATGTCAAATTCCCATGATCTACCTTTCACAAAAGGAGCAACACGATGCTCACTTCTACTATCGTCAACACTAATAGCAATCATTGTAAAGTCGACTTCATCCTCCCAGTCTGGCAAGGCATCATGAATAGCACTCAATTCTTTTACACAAGGCTTGCACCACGTAGCCCAAAAACTAACAACGGTTGGCTTACCCTTAAGAATCGATCTGGCTGAAATCATCTTGCCATCCAAGGTTTTGATATCTAGCTTAGGCATATCATTGCGTTTGTTTTGCGCCAAACACATTACTGACAAGAAGCTCACCAACAGAGTACTAAGGATAATTCTTTTCATTATTAACGATCTACTATTATTCGTTGAGTCTGCAAACTATTATTTGTTTTCAGGCGAACAAAGTAAATACCTACATCTGAATCTGACAAATCAATGGTCAAAATCTTTTGTCCGCGCTGCAAACTTGTTGAAAATAATTGACGACCGGTAATATCGATGACAGTAACTTCCCCATCAGGAATTGCCATGCCGGCAAGAATCAGTTTAAACTTTCCATTGGATGGATTGGGATATACACGAAAGGATAATTCTGCCTTTTCATGCTGATCTATTCCACTTGAACCAGGCACTACGCAAAAGTCGACCCAACTAGAATCGGCATTGAACTCGCTTGCCTGGATCTCACCAATGATTTCATCAAGAAACCTCACTACGATACCACCACTGCTTATCCCATCTCCATATTTATCATAGATTACTAAACGATAACAGGCTTTCTCCTCAACACAAACATCGGTAATATCCAAGGTTAATCCTTTTGTATAAGCATCCCCTTCGGCAACCATCTTCCCTTCTTCGAGAATCTTCCAACTCGTTTCTTTTGGATATGCATCTGTTGTTAGCTCAACGCTGATTTGAACGCCATCATGAAGCATCAGAAAATCGCCTCCTAAACTATTAGAAGGGTCGCCATCCTCTTGTCCGTTTACATCTACAAATTTAAAATCGATCTTGTGCCAACCTGAAGACAAACCGGAAATCTCAGGCAAACTCAGATCTGAATATTGATATGGTTTAAGTAGGTAAGCATAAGGAAAGCTAGATACTAACTGCTCGTCGATCCATGTCTCAATTGTCAGAGCTGAAATATCATTCTTTCCATAATTCTGGATACGCAATTCAGGGGAGAAAGAGTTTCTGCAAATTGATTCCTTAGGTTTAGAATATGACATTACCCTAATATCATTTTCCACACTTCTAAGAGTAGGAGCAGACTCGATTGCCTCAATCATCTGAGTTTTCATATTTCCCTGTCGACCAAGAATCAAGGTATAGCTACGATCTGGTGCAATCACATAATAAGTAGGAAAGAAATTAACATTATAATCAGCAGGAACCTGATTTGTAGAGTTGATATGAGGATTTGCAGACTGAAAATTCAAGGCATAATTAATTGTCTGATTGTCGCTGGTAGCATCGTCAGCTTCTAAAGAAAGCATTTCAATCTGCTTAGTTCCCTCTGGTCCGAGTTCATCATATACTTCACCCAGGTAGGGTGCATCGGCCTGACAAATACTGCACCAGACTGCAAAGAAATCCAAAATAACTACTTTTCCCTGATCCAGATAATCATATAACTGATGATCTGCTCCTTTCACATCTGTCAATTTGAAATCAGGAGCTATGCCCGACCCATCCAGCTGAGCATTAGCAACTTGAGAAAGAATCAACAAGCCTATAATCAAGCCCGAAACACTGAAAATCTTCCGCTTTATCATCTCCATAAAAAACGTTTATTCATTAGTCGTTAACAAATATCGTTCCTTACATGATTAGCATTGAGAAGCTCTAGTCCATTTTCAGATTTTTCCAGAATCTGGTTAGCAGAATTACGGCAGCTATACATGCTCCGGTTAATGAGAGGGCTGCCGGGATATTTCCGTAGATAAAATATCCGGTTGCAAAGAGAGCAAAGTAAACTGCAAATGATCCAAGTAGCATACAGAGGATTCCGGTGGGAACATCCCATCCCTTAGTTTTTTCAGTAACTATTGGTTGGCCTTCTTTTTCTGCTTCTTCAATAACCTTTTTCCATCCTGGTCCGCCAGGATGAACAAGAGCATAGAATGATCTGAGGGTTTCCTTTTCAGCAGGTTTGGTCAGAAGTGTAACTGTTAACCAGGCGAAGGTTGTTATACCAACACCAATCAGTAATTCCCAATGAGTTGCTAATTCTCCAGCACTTGTACCGGGCTGAATAAACTCAAAATATATTGCCACCATAAAAGAAACTACCATTCCTGTTATTTCAGTATAGGCATTAATTCTCCACCAGAACCAGCGCAGGATATAAATGAGGCCAGTACCGGCACCAATCTGAAGTAGAATATTGAAAGCCTGGAGGGCATTTTGCAGAATCAGAGCAAATAGAGCCGCAAGGATCATCAAGGTAACTGTAGCAATTCTTCCAACCATAACAACCTGTTTGTCAGTAGCTTCAGGATTCAAGAACCTACGATAGAAATCATTTGCTATATAAGATGATCCCCAGTTCAGTTGAGATGCGGTTGTTGACATAAATGCTGCTACCAAGGAAGCAACTACCAAACCGAGAAAACCTTTTGGCAGTAATGATAACATAGCAGGGTAGGCAAAGTCATTCTTGACAATATCGGGATCAATATCGGGGAAGGCTGCTCTTAAGGAGGCTATATCAGGAAAAACAATCAGAGAAATCAAAGCTACCAGAATCCATGGCCATGGTCGTAGTGCATAGTGAAAAATGTTAAATAAGAGGGTAGCTTTCATAGCGCCACGCTCATTCTTTGCACTCAACATTCTCTGGGCAATATACCCGCCACCACCAGGCTCAGCACCCGGATACCATACGCTCCACCACTGAACAGCCAGCGGCATAATAAGCAAAATGATTACCATATTTGTATCAGAGAAATCAGGAAGTAAATTCAGTTTTGGTATTACCGCCTCATGTTCAATCAAACCTGATAATCCTCCTACCTCTGGTAAATTCAGAAGAATAACAGCTGCACCAACAGCTCCAACCATTGCTATCCCAAACTGGAAGAAATCTGTTAGCAAAATACTCTTCAATCCACCTACTGTTGCATAAAGTAAAACAACTACTGAGGCAATAATAAGAGTTTGCTCGGCTGACCATTGCAACATAACAGCACCAATCTTGATAAGAGCCAGAGACACAGTAGCAATAACCATGATATTAAAAAAAGCTCCCAGATAGATGGCTCTGAAGCCACGAAGGAATGCGGCTAAGCGCCCGCTATAACGAATCTCGTAGAATTCCAGGTCTGTTAAAACTCCTGACCTCCTCCATAACTTGGCATAGATAAATACTGTTACCATACCTGTTAATAAAAAGGCCCACCAGGCCCAGTTACCAGAAACGCCGTTCTGACGCACAAGGTCAGTTACAAGGTTTGGAGTGTCACAAGAAAATGTTGTGGCAACCATAGAAACCCCCAGCAACCACCACGGCATATTTCGTCCTGATAAGAAAAAATCTGCTGCTGATTTGCCAGCATTTCTTGATGCATAAAATCCGATGGATAATAATATCACGAAGAAGACTCCGAGAATAATCCAGTCAATGGTCTGTAGTACCATAATTAGTTTAGTATTAGTTTTATTGAAGCACGTTTTCTATTTCTGAGTCAGCAAATAAAGTGCAAAGAAAAAACTGTTTGGCGATATCTCCAAATTCTATTAATAAATAAGCTATTGATGCAATTGGTTTCAATAATTCATTTTAATTATAAATAAGACTCAATGCGCTCTATTAGAGACACTAAGAGACAAGCACCCATGTAAGGAACAAGCCCTCACCAATCTAAATGTTATTTTTAACCAGCAAACACTCTGTAATTAGTACAAATTTGGAATCTTTGCATATATGATTAAAGAGTTTTACAGGGATTCCCTTGTAATAAGCTATATTTCTTAATAATATGGAAGACAAAGAAAAAAAAGGCCAAAGCCAGAAAAAACAAACAGAAAACATTCCTGAAACTTCTCGTCGGGATTTTATGAAAAAGTTTGGTTTGTATGGCGCAGCAACATTTGCAGGATCTGCTGCAGTTTATTCTGGCTATAGTTTTGTTAAATCAGAAGATACAAACGAATATGTTAAAGTATTGACTGAAGACAACAAGCTGGTAGAAGTTCCAAAAGATCAGATTAAGAAGATTAAAGGCCCAAATCTCAAATCAAATCAAAGCAAGGGCCGGGAAGGGATTCCTGGGAAAAGATGGACAATGGTTATGGATTTGTCGAAATGCAGAAATGCCAGAAAGTGTGTTTCAGCCTGTCAGACAGCTCACCATTTACGTCCGCATGAATACCATATCAATACACTTGCAATACAGGAGTCTAAAAATACCAGTCCATATTTCATGCCTAAGCTATGTCAGCACTGCGACAATCCTCCTTGTGTAGCTGTTTGTCCGGTTGATGCTACTTTTAAAAGGCAGGATGGCATTGTGCTGATTGACAATGAACGTTGTATTGGATGTAGATTCTGCATGGCTGCTTGTCCGTATTCAGCCAGAATGTTCCATTGGAAGGAGCCTGTAGATGCTGAAGAAAACAAAGAAAAGGTTTATGATATCGAGCTGAATGTACCTCAGCGAAAAGGAACAATTTCGAAGTGTCTTTTCAGTTCTGATCGCCTAAGAGAAGGGAAACTCCCCTATTGCGTATCTGCTTGTCCGAATGGTGTATTCTATTTTGGAGATGAGAATGAAGACGCAGTGACAAACGGAACAACCAAAGAAACTGTCAGGCTTAGTCAGCTGCTCAGAGATAAGGGTGGTTACCGTTTGATGCCAGAATTGGGTACTGAACCCAGGGTTTATTATCTACCTCCGAAGGACCGGTTATTTGATTTTCCGGAAAAAAGTATTTTGGACGATGAACATGATTCACACGAATAAAAATCCCTGATACATGTCTAACAATCACACAACGCCAACATTTGATACTGCTACCCTGAATAAGGTTGCAGCCGACATCCTACGACCTGTCAGGATAAGCAATGGATTTCTTGCCTGGATAACCTTCCTGGTTCTGGCTCTTTTGGTTTGTTTTTACGCCTATTACATCCAATTAAGAGAAGGATTGGTGGTTACCGGACTAAGAGATTACACCAGCTGGGGGATGTATATTGCCAACTTCGTCTTCTTTGTGGCATCCAGCTTGATAGGGATGTTGATTAGTGGTGTTCTCGGTTTGATTGGATACAATTGGATTAAGCCGATTGCCCGAATTGCAGAAATTATTGCAGTTGCTTTTGCTGCAGTAGCTGGTTTAGTTATTATTTCTGATATGGGTCGCCCCGACCGGCTTCCCTACTTGTTTATGCATGGAAGAATACAATCTCCCATTATTTGGGATGTTACAGTAGTTACAACATACTTTGTTCTTAGCTTTCTGCTGTATTTCTTCACTCTGATACCAGACCTTGCTATTGCTAAAAGCAGACTTTCTAATGCTCCTCCCTGGTTAGCAAAAATTTACAACTTCCTATCCTTCAAATGGCAGCATACTCCAGGGCAATACAAGCTTCTTTTCAGGATCATAAGGATACTTCTGGTTCTGATTGTGCCTACCGCCTTCGCAATTCATACGGTCACATCGTGGCTTTTTGCATCAACATCCAGACCAGGCTGGGATAGCACCATTTTTGGTCCTTATTTTATTTCGGGAGCTTTTGTTACAGGTGCAGCTGCAGTAATTGTTGCCATGTATGTCTTCAGGAATAATTACCGACTACAGGATTATCTTACTAAAAT
>JAGLDP010000109.1 GCA_023145515.1 Bacteroidales bacterium | reverse complement strand
TTCTTGAAGACCTGCAAAAACATCAGAATGTTGATTCCGCGAGTTTTCTGAATCCGCAAAAAGCCTTTGGTGCAGATGTCATTTCTCGTATTCAGTTCACCATGGAGCAAAAAGGACTGAATAAGCTTCAGGAGGTTCTTCGCATTGAGCTTGATAAAAATATTCAACTTCTATGCGAGAAAAATGGCATTGACAAAACAGCTATTTCAAAACTGTCGCTGGCAGGCAATACTAGTATGCTACATATTCTAAAGGGTGTTGATCCCTCTTCACTGGCATCCTATCCATTTACTCCCATATTTATTGACCTTCAGATTATCACATCCCAAGAGCTTGGATTACAGTCTGTTCCTAAAGCCAGCATCCACTTCCTGCCCTCATTATCTGCATATATCGGGGCAGATATTATGGCAGGTGTAGCCGCTTCTGAAATGCCTGATGATGAAGGATATTCACTCTTTTTGGATATCGGCACCAACGGAGAAATGGCCCTTGGCAACAAAAATCGAATTATTTGTTGTGCTACAGCAGCAGGACCAGCATTTGAGGGAGCTAAAATTTCTTGCGGATTAGGAGGTGTTGATGGCGCTATTCATAGCTTCTCTCTAGAGAATTTTGAAACTATTGGAAATAGTCGTCCAATTGGATTATGTGGATCAGGACTGATTGATGTAGTTGCCTCTCTTCTAAAAAGCCAAGAGCTCGATCTCTCAGGCTACCTTGAAAATCCTGTGCACTTTCTCAAAGAATCAGACCTCTCCCTCACTCCTCAGGATATCCGCGAGGTGCAATTAGCTAAGGGAGCTATTGCAGCCGGAATAGAAACACTTTTAAAGATGGCTGAAATTCAAATCGATCAAATCTCCAAAGTGTATCTTGCAGGAGGATTTGGATATGCCATCCATCCTGAATCCGCAAGTGCTATCGGACTGTTACCCAAGGCATTAATACCTAAAATTATACTAGCTGGAAATACTTCCGGACTAGGAGCAAGGCTTTATTTACATGCCGATGAGTTTGGAGATCGTATTAGTAAACTGGCTTCTACAGCTGAGCACTTTGACCTGAGTATGGATATGGGGTTTAATGAAAGTTTTGTGATGAATATGGGCTTCCCTGATCAATCTGCTTTGCAGTGAAGCATAATAGAACGATAAGCTCTTTCTAAACCAAACTCACCAGCCTCAGATAAACACATACAACCTTCTTCTTTGTGTCCGGTTTTTATCAAACTTATACCTAAATTAAACCAGGCAACAGCATAATCAGGAACCAAGGTAATGGCCTGTCTGAAGTCTCTTATCGCTCCATTAAAATCGCGGGCAAAAACCTTAACCATCCCTCTGTTCATCCATGCTACAGCAAGATCCGGATTTTTAGATAATAGCTTATCATAATCATCCAACACCATAGTGTAATCAACCTGATCAACTCTTCTGGCCGGACCTTTCACCGGATCACCATACATCTGCATCGGCACCACATCGTTCATCATTGAGGTAGAACGTATAAATTCAATCATCTCAAATTGGAGTCCGGCTCTCACAAAAAGAGCACTCATATTATTCGGGTTTTCCCACAGAACCTCATTAAGAACCTGAATCCCCTGATTGAACAAGCTATCACATCCCCGTGTTAAAGCAACCAAAATCAAGGTATCCAAAGCAAATCCCTCAATCAAAACTTCACTATTCTGCTGCAAACGAAAACTCCGGTCTGACCACTCAAGTCCCTCAATCCCAAAATCCCTACTTCCTGATTTTCCTGTTTCGCAACTCTCTGACCCCTCCAATCCCAACAGTTCTCCAAGACTTAATTCTTCCTCAAATTGCTTATTGAACGACACATTAAAAACAGAATTCAAGGTTATCAGCTGTTCAAATTGTATCGTAGTATCAGCATAATTCAAAGCCAAACCTTCTTTTGTTTGTCCGGCATTAGCCTGTATTTTTTCCTGTGCCAGCAACTGATCTGTTTGAGCCCCAATCTGATCGCCCAGCTTTCGCTTGATACTCGCCCGCGCCATATATGCCTTGGCAAAATCAGGATAAATAAGCACGGCCTGATCTAAATCAAAAAGAGCTCCCGACAAGTCACCAACATCCTTCCTTAATAGTCCGCGGTTAAAATAGCTCAACACATGATAAGGCTGCAAAACATTCACCTGCTCATAATCAAGTATGGCACCCTCATAATCACCCATTTGCGCACGAATTATGGCACGATTATACCAACTCAGCGAATGGCTTGGATCAAGCTTCAATACCCTGTCAATATCACTAATGCAAGAATCCTTTTGCTCCATTTCATAGTAGGTAAGTGCCCGCATATAATAATGCTGCGGATTGACTGAGTCGCGATAAATAGCCTCTCCAAAGGATATCAGTGCTTCAGGATATTTTTTCGTTTCATAGTACAAAAGACCTTTCCGACTATACCCATCCGGAGAAAAGGGATTCAGCAAAATTGCCTTATTGAAATCCTCTAAGGCACTCTCACGCTCCATAAGCTTAGACTTAGACACCCCTCGGTTCACAAAAGCTTCATCAAGATGATCATTCACCCTGATAGCCTCATCAAAATCTTCAATAGCCTTTGAAAAATTATTCAGTCGCAAACGAGTAGTCCCACGAGAATAATAGAGATTAGCATTATTGGGCTCTATCGCCAATCCGGCAGTAAAATCCTCGAGCGCCTTATAATACTCTCCCTTCATATCCCTGAGAATCCCTCTGAGTAAATATGAGCCCGAAACAGCCGGATTAATGTCAATGGCACGGGTTAAATCTCGTAAAGCCCCACTCTTGTCGTGCAGATAAAACTTCGTTAGTCCGCGCAAATACCATCCATCAAAATTATCAGGATCCTGAAGAATGACCCGCGAAAGAGTTTGAACCGCCTTGTGATATTTATGTTGCTGTATTTCAATTCGTCCTTGCTCAATAAAGCGATCAATACGGATTTGTCCTTGCACCATAAAAGGTATAAGAAGAACGATCGATAAGACCAGAGATCGGATGTTATGTTTGATGTTGAGTGTCAAAAGTCAAATATATGAGGTGCAAATGTAGTGTTTTGCAAAAAAAGCATTGTGCTCTTTCCATTTTTATTGCAATGATGCATCTATATAAGTAGAACGATAATACAGAGGATATGAATACAAAAGCTTTGATCATTCTTAGAGACTTCCTTGATCTGTTTCTGCCGCGCACTTGTGCTGCCTGCAACCGTGCTCTAAATCCCTGGGAAGAAGAGATTTGTCAGCTCTGCCTGATGCAATTGCCCATCAGCAATTATCACATGGATCATAACAATCCGGTGGCACAGGTTTTTTGGGGACGGGTACGATTAGAGCAGGCAAGCACCTGGTTTATCTATATGCGCGGCTCTCGTTTCCAGAACCTGCTACACCGGTTAAAATATGAACATCGACCGCGAATTGGAATTGCCATGGGCAAAAATTATGGCTATCAGCTTAAACACTCTGGAATATATGAAATTCCACACCTGATTATCCCTGTCCCCCTGCATCCCAAACGACAACGAAGCAGAGGCTACAATCAGAGCGAAGTAATCTCCAGAGGTCTGTCTATCGCCTTAGAGATTCCGGTTAGGTTGGATATCCTGCTACGCACAGTGCATACCAAAACCCAAACAGCCAAAACCCGCGCCGAGCGTTATCAAAATGTTAGCGGTAAATTCCAGGTTAACAATCACGAAGCAATCCAAAACAAACACATCCTGCTGGTCGATGACGTCATCACAACCGGCGCCACCATAGAAGCCTGTGCCGAAGAGTTGCTCAAGATAGAAGGCACAAGGCTTAGTGTTATAGGCGTAGCCTACGCAAGCAAACGAAGTTAACATAGAGCACTGCAACCTCCACGCGATCCCCGCCTACGCGGGGATGACAATGGGTCAGAGCACGTCATCCCCGCGTAGGCGGGGACCACCGATGACCGTCGCTTACTATGCCCGCTAAGTCCAAAACGCGATCGACAACAGTTCCAAGCAGATCCTCAATATTTTTGGGCTGACTGTAGTACGATGGGTTTGCCGGACAAATAACCCCGCCGGCCAGGGTGATGGTTTCCATATTTCTGATATGAATCAGACTCAAAGGCGTTTCACGGGTAACAAGAATGAGCTTTTTTCGCTCTTTGAGCATGACATCAGCCGATCGTGTAATAAGATCATTTGCCAAGCCAGAGGCTATTCTGCCCATAGTACCCATGGTGCAGGGGATAATTATCATTGTGTCATAGCCCGAAGATCCACTGGCCATCGGAGCCCAAAAACTATTTGCATCCCAGACCTTAAACAAATGCTGGTCTAACAACTCGTCAGCTAGCTCATACTTCCAAACCTCCCTGGCAGTCTCACTCAAAACAAGATCTACCCGCTCATACTGATCAGATAAGAGTGCTAGCTTCTTGAGCAAAAGATGAGCATAAATCGCCCCCGAAGCTCCAGTAATACCTACAACAATTTTCTTAGTCATTCCGAACACATCTCACCGGTAAACCATTCCTCCTCTGCGACGTATCTTCCTGAAACTCAGGCTTGTCATTAAATATTGAGCGAATCATCGATAAGTGGTTTAGTCCTGTGCCAGGATTAATATTACTACTCCACACGTAAGCTGCTTGTCGGGAATCATAGAATTTTCTCTCTGCAAAAATCAAGTATCCTGAGAATAACATCTCAAATCCCGATTTTGATCCCCATACCAGATTATCTCCGGCAGGAACTCCCAAATCCTCCTTGTAATAAAGCATCAAATCTCTCCATTCGCCAACATTCGGAATATGCCATCCTGGGGGACAAATACCCTCAGCATTAATATTTTCAGAGTGACCCATGGCCTCATCCCACTGGTATAAACCACCATAGATATCACAATTTTCAGCCTTATTGGCATAGCAATACTTCTCTGTCTTGTTGTTATCCCTCTGGTACCCATCACTCATATCACCCCCTGTGCTGGCATGAATCATTGTGCCAACATTAAGATTTTGAGCTAACCAGACTCTATCATTGATAATAACTGTTTTGTATTTTTTCCCATCGCGGGGATCGGTCATAACCGACATTTCATTCACAGGGGTATGGGTAGTAAAACTCCAGACTTCACTTGCAACAATATGTTCATAAGGATCCTTAGCTACAATTTTCCAGAAATAATCTGAGGTAAATTCCAGAGGGAGGCAGAGATATGAGAATCCTGAGATATCAGATGCAACTTTAGGCGGATTATCAGAACTGCCAAAATATACATCAAATACTAATTCATCGCTATCAGGATCATTGCATGTCCACTCTAACAAACAACGGGTTGTTACGGTATTATTATCATTTGCCGGAAAAACATTCTGAGGGGCTTCTGGCTCCTGATTGGTTCCTCCTACAACTAAAGTGAAACTGTTTATATCAGTAAGTCCCTTGCTATCAACCACCTCTAGCTGGATATCATAATCACCAGAACTAGTATATTGATGCTCAGCAATTTTTTCAGTTGAAAACTCTGTATCCCATGTACCATCTCCTTCAAAATCCCATCTCACCTTAAGGCTATTATTATCATCTTCAGCATCGCTACACGATGAAGCATCCAAGATGAAAATATCCTGTAGGTATCCGGATTCAGGATTAACAACAAAATTCGCATGCGGGGCACGGTTTTTATATGCTACCCTCAGAAAATCAGTTTTCCTCTTAGTCAATCCTTTGGTATCACGTACCTCCAAAGTGATGTAATATGTTCCGCCAACAAGAAATATGTGCTCTGTAATCTTATTGGTAGTAAACTCAGTATCGAAAACTGAATCCGACTCCCAGTCCCATCGAACCTCTAATTCCTCAGAAGGATCCTCGATATCCCGCACCTCGCTGGCATCGAAAACAATGGTTGAATCAACACTGGCGTAAGAGGGACTAATGGTAAACAAAGCTGTAGGTACAGTATTATGTTTATCATCGCAAGATTGGAAAAAGACTGGCGACAAGAAAAGCAGGGTAATCAGGCTGATCGTTACTACTTGTTTTAATTTCATTTCCTGACTATTTTAATTAGTGTATATGCAAAGGTAGGAAATTCAGTGATTCGGTGATTCGGTGATTCAGTGATTCATGACCGTCAACATTCTCACATCTCTCGATACCTCTATTACTGGTCTTCTTTCTACCTTTAAAAAATCGGCATGCGGATCCGGCATACGGCGATAATTTAAAATAGCTGTCAAGGTATACTTACCATTCGGTAAATCTTCAGGAATTATAACTGTATATGCCTCCATTCTTTCTTCCAAAGGCCTGAGCCTGTTTTCGATTTCTTCAACACAAAACCACTGCGCATAAGTGTATTCTCCTTTTGAATCTAAAAATACAGAGTGATAAATTCTGTCGCCCTCCGTAAGTCCGTCACGTTCAATAGCTTCTGAAAGCTCACTATGATTTGGATAGGCAATCTTCTCATTGCTTGTGATAAAGTATTTGTCATTTGGATCAGAGGGATTAACGGGAACCGGGATATGCAATACTTCTTCACCTTTCTCATTATTCAGGCTCACATGTAGCCAAACATCCCTTTCCTCAACTGAACCAGTCGGGAAATTATGCCCGGTGGCCAGGGCCTTCACCATAATTGAAAAATCGATTTTTTCTCCGGCAGAAACAGGCTCTAACTCCTCCTGAAAATAAACCCCTGCAGCTCCTTCTACAAACTCAGCAAACCCTCCACCAAACCAATGATCGTGATTCAGTTCTCTTTGAAAGCCCATCTTTGCCGGCTTGCCAGCCATGGGTTGCATGTGGCAGGTCTGACATAGTATTCCGCGCGAAGGATAAACGCTCTCCTGATACTCATGCTCTGTGGCCTTTACCCATACATCATAAGGATTTAGCTCATTGTGACATGTACCACAAATATTGGCATCCTCAAACATCTCAGTTGTCTGTGATTCGTGGTACGGCGACCATGGATACTCAAGATCTGCTCTCTTTGCATCAATTTCAGCCGTTGCGTGTGAAATATAATCATGATTGAAGGCCGGATCATTCTCAAAGCGGTCAAGCGTATGGCAGAAATCACAGAAAATCCCCCTGTCAGCACGGGTTTTGTTACCTTCTCCGTGGTTCCAGTGATTATCAGTTTCCAGACTTCTTTCAGGTAATCTGTCTCCGGATAAATAAGCGGATGGCGAGTGGCATCCAATACAATTTTCATTTTCCTTAGCTACCTTATCATCAAACGACATAGAAGGAAGTAGCACATCAAAATACTGGGCCTGAAAAAAATCACCGGTAAAGCCTTTTGAATGTTGCGAAGTATTCCACTTGTCGAATCTATCCCAATGACAACCAGAACATTCCATTGGGTCTTCAAAATAATGATATTCCTTATTCTGGTCTTCCTTATTACTGAGTATGGCCGCACTGGTTAGAGCCACTAATATGATGATGGAAATTGGTATTATTTTTTTCAAAGATCTCATATGCTTAAGCTAATTGGTAGGTTAAATAAATTCCCAGGAAAGGATACTCTTAATAATGATGTTATCTGCAGGATTTGTTAATCCTATGCCAACACCTGTATGCCACCTGATCTTTTTGTATTTACCAAGAAAAAGGTTGAATGAGGGAAATATATAGTGTTTCTGCTCAGAATAACCCGGCATATCATACAATTCACCCATCTTAGAATAGTACTCCAGTCTGGGTTGAAACACAAGACTTTTGGTATAGGTATAGGCGCCATTGAGAACAAATTCCACACCTTCTGTAACATCTGCTCCACTTATTTTTTTCTCAACTGTTGGATTCAGAACGATCTGATGGAAACCAAAATCCTTCTCCATAATCAACTTGATTTCCAGCTCTTCGTAATCCTTATATCCCTTTCGCGGCAGTTTATACTCAGCATAAATTGCCAGATCCACAGGAAGAAGATTTTTCTCTCGAATACTATAATAAACGGCAACGGCTTTTGTCCTGATCCACTTCAGATCATGCCCCTTTGGTTGCTCAAAATCAGCATACAAGGCAACAGTAAAATTTCTGGTAATTCCGTACTCAAGCTCCATTGAGTGAGCCATCAGTCCGGCTCTTGGAGCAGTTTCTCCGAAGAACGAATAATCATGATCTGATGAAGGAATAAAAGTATTCCACATAACCAGCTCTTTCTCGTTAGCATCCAAGGTGGTATAACCATAGACCTGATAGAACTGTGAGTTTGCTTCTTGCAAAAAAGTAAGCAAAATAATGGATACAAAAATTAGTCTCGATAGTGTTCTCATTTTGCGATTGTATGTTTCAGAATTTCCTTTACAAGTTACAAATTATTGCTTCACAATCACATGAATCATTTTATACCGTGCTACTGAGTCGGAAGGAATATCTCCACGTTCAAACCACAGTTTTAACCTTTGACGATGCTTTAACTCTACCTTCGCCATTATCTTTAATTGTACACTTTATTGTATCGTCTTCGGTAGTGAAGATATCTTCAATTTCTGTTGAGGTTTTAGCTTCTTGCAAAGCAACTGTGTTTACTAACATGTAAGGATTCGGAAGCCGCATTACATTGCTATTTACAGAGGCCAATGCCCTTGATGATGTAACAAGTTTTCTCAAAATATCACTGTCATCATTTAATTCAGGAGGAGGAGGAAGAAACAAGCTTTAAACTCCCAACCATCCCAATAGCAATAGGTCTTTCAATAGTTCAAAAATTTATTACCTTTGCACCGCTTCAACCGAAGCCCCGGGCCCATAGCTCAGTTGGTTAGAGCAACTGACTCATAATCAGTAGGTCCAAGGTTCAAATCCTTGTGGGCCCACCTCGAAAAGGACATCATGAAAATGATGTCCTTTTTTATTGTAATCTGCGTAAATCCGCGAATAT
>JAGLDP010000108.1 GCA_023145515.1 Bacteroidales bacterium | reverse complement strand
ATTCCTTTCGTTCATTTCTTTGATGGATTCCGTTCTTCTCATGAAATCCAAAAGATCGAAATGTTTGAAAATGATGATCTGGCTCCATTGATTGACCAGGAATCATTACAGGCCTTCCGCGATAGAGCTCTGAATCCTGACCATCCTGTAACAAGAGGAACTGCCCAGAATCCTGATATCTTCTTCCAGGCAAAAGAATCTGTGAATCCTTACTATGAGACAGTTGCTGATACTGTAGATGAATACATGCAGGAAATCACGAAACTTACCGGTCGCGAGTACCATCCATTTACATATTATGGTGATCCTGAGGCTGAGAATGTGATTCTGGCTATGGCAACTATTACAGAAACAACTAAAGAAGTTATTGATCACCTGCTTGAAAAAGGCGAAAAGGTAGGATTAATAACCTGTCATCTGTATCGTCCTTTCTCAGAGAAATATTTCTTTAAGGTATACCCAAAGTCAGTGAAGCGAATTACTGTTCTTGATCGTACGAAAGAGCCTGGTGCTGGTGGAGAGCCTCTCTACCTGGATGTCAGGAATATGTTCTACGAAAAGGATAATGCTCCTTTGGTTGTTGGAGGTCGTTACGGATTGAGCTCAAAAGATACTACACCTGCCATGATTCTTTCAGTGTATAATAACCTGAAATTGAATGAGCCAAAGAATGGTTTTTCTGTAGGAATTGTGGATGATGTTACTTTCCAATCTCTACCAATGCTTGATGAAGTTGATCTTTCTCCTGAAGGAACTTTCCAGGCAAAATTCTACGGTCTGGGTTCAGATGGTACAGTTGGAGCAAATAAAAACTCTATTAAGGTTATTGGTGATACAACTGATAAATATTGTCAGGCTTACTTTGCTTATGACTCAAAAAAATCTGGTGGTTTTACTACTTCCCACCTGAGGTTTGGTGATAAAGAGATTCGTTCTCCTTACCTCGTAAATATGCCTGACTTTGTTGCTTGTCATGTGCCGTCATACATCAATGTTTATGACGTTCTGAAAGGTTTAAAGAAGGGAGGAACCTTCCTCTTTAACTCGATATGGGATGAAGAAGAGACTAAAAAACGTCTTCCAAATCATATGAAGGCATATATGGCTCAGAATGATATTCAATTCTATACCATTAATGCTACTGCCATTGCAGATGAAATAGGTTTAGGTAACCGTACCAACACAATTATGCAATCTTCTTTCTTTAAGATTGCTGAGGTCATTCCTTACGATTTGGCTGTTGAGCATTTGAAGAAAGCTATTGTCAAAACCTTTGGTATGAAGGGTGAAGACATTATTAAAATGAATTATGATGCTGTTGACCGTGGCGGAGAATTAACCAAAATTGAGATCCCGGCAGAGTGGGCAGATATAGATGTAACTATAGCTCCTGATACTCGTGATATTCCTGACTTCATTAAGAATATTGCTGATCCTATTAATGCTCAAAAAGGTGATGATCTGCCTGTTAGTGCGTTTGTAGGACGAGAAGACGGAACTTTCCCTGCAGGTACTACTCAATATGAGAAGCGCGGTATTGCAGTAAATGTTCCTGAATGGATAGATGAAAACTGTATTCAGTGTAACCAATGTGCGTACGTTTGTCCGCATGCTGCTATTCGTCCGTTCCTTCTTACAGATACAGAGTTGGCTAACGCCCCTGATGGAACAAAAGTGCAAAAGGGTAAAGGAGGTATTAAGGAGTATAACTTTAAGATACAAGTTAGTGTTCTTGATTGTACCGGTTGCGGTAACTGCGCCGATGTTTGTCCTTCTAAAGAGAAATCTCTTGTTATGAAGCCTCTTGCAACTCAAATGCAAGAAGTGGAGCGATGGGATTATATGCATAAGGAAGTTGGTTATAAAGACAATGTTCTTCCTAAAGAGAAAACTGTTAAGAATTCTCAATTTGCTCAGCCATTGTTTGAGTTCTCAGGAGCTTGTGCAGGTTGCGGTGAAACTCCTTATATTAAGACGATTACCCAGCTTTATGGTGATCGCATGATGATTGCTAATGCTACAGGATGTTCATCAATTTATGGTGGTGCAGCCCCTAGTACTCCTTATTGTTCAGATAAACATGGAAAAGGACCTGCATGGGCAAATTCATTGTTCGAAGATAATGCGGAGTATGGATTAGGAATGCTTCTTGGTGTTAATCAGATGAGAGATCGTATTGCCCGCAGAATGCAGGAAACGATGGAGAATGTTGCTCCTGCAACAAAGGAAGTTTTCAGCAACTGGATTGAAAATAAGGAAAATGCTGATACTACAAGCGCAGTTTCTGCTAAGGTAGAGGAAGTGCTGAAGTCTGAAAAACATGAAGTTGCTGCCGAAATTATGGCACTTAAACAATATCTTATTAAGAAATCTGTCTGGGTATTCGGTGGAGATGGATGGGCCTATGATATTGGATATGGTGGATTAGACCATGTGCTGGCAACTGGCGAGGATATTAATGTTCTGGTTATGGATACTGAAGTATATTCCAATACCGGCGGCCAGTCGTCTAAAGCAACACCAGTAGGGGCTATCGCGAAATTTGCCGCATCAGGTAAAAAAATCCGTAAGAAAGATTTGGGAATGATGGCAATGTCTTATGGATATGTTTACGTTGCACAAGTGGCAATGGGAGCAAGCCAAAGCCAATACTTTAAGGCAATGAAAGAAGCTGAAGCTTATCCCGGACCATCACTCGTTATTGCTTATTCTCCTTGTATTGCACATGGTTTACGTGCAGGGATGGGGAAAACTCAAGAAGAGGAAAAACTTGCAGTTGCAAGTGGATATTGGTCACTATTCAGGTATAATCCTCTTGCTGAGGCAGAAGGAAAGAATCCTTTCGTTATCGATTCAAAAGAACCTGATTGGAGTAACTTCCGTAAATTCTTGCTTGGTGAAGTTCGTTTTGCTTCTCTCCAAAAAGCATTCCCCGAGCATGCTGAAGAACTGTTTGCAGCTTCAGAGGAAAATGCAAAATGGAGACATAAGTCGTATGAGCGCTTAGCAAAGATGGATTTCTCGTAGATATTTAAAATAAATTAGGTAACCTGATAATATTGTCATACATTTGTTACGTGAAATGGTGTCTAAAATACACCATCGTGTTCTGACATAAGATTTTATATACTTAGATACCATGCAATTGAAACGCATGGACCCACAGGCGGCCAAGGCCTCCTGTTCATAATGTTTGTTAAAGTTGAGTTATCCGGTTAAAGTTGTGAAAAACCCGATCACCTAAAAAGGAGATCGGGTTTTTCTAATATTAGGCTATGTGGTAATTACTTACCAGGACATTGATTAATTATTCCGTCAGATAAATTCTTGTCGCCATAAGCTTTGTCAAAATGAGCACTGAATTTGTCAGCTAGCTTTTCAGCAGTTGTATTATAAGCATCCTTGTCTTCCCAGGTATTTATTGGGTCGAGCATTTCAGTAGGAATACCCTGACAAGTAGTTGGAACCATTACATGGAAATACTTATCGGCCACAAACTCAACATTATCAAGCTCACCATTCAAGGCAGCATTAACCATTCTGCGTGTCAAAGGAAGATCAATTCTTTTGCCTACTCCGTAAGCTCCACCAGACCAGCCGGTATTGATAAGGAAGACATCAGTGTTGTGCTCTTCCATCCTTAATCCAAGCATCTCAGCATAGATATCAGGATTTAAAGGCATGAACGGCTGTCCGAAGAATCGAGAGAAAGTAGCCTGAGGTTCAGTAATACCAGTTTCAGTACCAGCCAGCTTGGAGGTGTAACCCATCAGGAACCAAAGCATTGCCTGGTCTTTGTTGAGCTTGCTAACCGGAGGAAGAACTCCGTATGCATCAGCAGTCAGGAATAAGATAGTTTTTGGATGACCAGCAGTTGATGCTTCTTTGATATTCTGAAGATATTTTAGTGGATAAGATGCTCTTGAGTTCGGAGTGAGCCGATCATCAAAATAATCAAATGTACCATCAGGATACATCATTGCGTTCTCAATAATAACTCCGTGTTTCAGATAGTCATCTTTATGCATCACTGCATCAAAAATATCGGGTTCCTTTTCAGGATTGATATCTATCATTTTGGCATAGCAACCATTCTCAAAATTAGCAATGCCGCCATCGCTCCATCCGTGCTCATCATCACCAAGCAAAGCTCTTGATTTATCAGCAGAAAGAGTGGTTTTGCCTGTGCCTGAAAGTCCTAACAAGAGTGCAGAAGAACCGTCAGATCCCTCATTTGCAGAGCAATGCAGAGGGAGAACACTCTCAAATGGTAATAAATAATTCATTACAGTGAAAAGCAACTTCTTATTTGATCCCATATATGCAGATCCGATAACGATACCCATCCGGCGGTCCATATCTACAGCAACAACCATATTGCTGGTTTGCCCGTTTGGCATTTTTCGAAGTCGACCAACATATTTTGAAGCATCCAACTTTTGACTGGGCAGAGTGATGAGAACAAAACCATTGTCAGCGAAGCAGCTTTTGCTAATATCTTCAGGAACAGGCCTGAACATATTATCTGAAAACAATGTAGGTAAAGCACCGTTGGTGATAACCTTTACTGGTAGGGCATAGCTTGAATCTGCTCCAATCACACGGTCTGTTTCATATACTACCTCAAGATCACCAATAAAAGACAAAGCATCCTCAAAAAGCATATCAAAGGTTTCTTCGTCAATCGGAATATTGTTAGGAGAGTTCCAATCAACATTGCCTTCACTGGAGGCTCTTTTTACCATAACGGTATCTTTCGGACTGCGACCAGTTGACTCCGTTCTGGTCCAGGTAGCTAATGCGCCACATTCTGAAACAATTACTTCCCCGTTTGAAACGGCATCTTTGATCATCTCAACACGAGGGATATTGTTGTGCACATTTGGATGTGCGATGACTGCTTGATCCAGTCTTTTTTTAAGATCCATAAGATTTTAATTTGGGTTATTTTTCAAATCGTCTGAAGAACTAAAACTATTAAACTACCAAAGTAGTCTTTTTAACTTTTTCTGCACAATTTTGTTTACTATTTCAAAAGTATAAATGTATTAACTTTGCAGTCTTAATAATTACAGTGGGCAGACTAATAGGAATAGATTACGGACAAAAGCGCGTTGGGATAGCTGTAACTGATCCGGATCAGATTATTGCGAATGGTTTAACAACTGTTGGATCACATGAAGTTTTCATCTTTCTTAAAGATTATATCGAAAAGGAAGAGGTTGATGGCTTTGTGGTTGGATTTCCGCGACAAATGAATTATTCACTCTCACAGTCTGCTCCGTTTGTGTCAGCATTCATCACCGGATTGAAGCGCAAGTTTCCGGCAGTGCCTGTTTTTGAGGTAGATGAGCGCTTTACATCGAAAATGGCTTTTCAAACTATGATTGATGGTGGCTTGAAGAAGAAAGCCCGGCAAAACAAGGCCATGGTTGATAAGATTAGTGCAGTACTGATCTTACAGTCTTTTATGGAATATAGAATTAGTAAAGAGAGAAATAAAGATATTGAATTATGAAACTTCCCGTTTATGCTTATGGTACACCTGAATTAAGGAAAGTGACAAAAGACATTGAATCTGATTATCCAGACTTGGAACAATTGATTAGTGATATGTTTGAAACTATGCATTCTGCTGAAGGGGTTGGTCTGGCAGCTCCTCAGGTGGGTAAACTGATTAGACTGTTCCTTGTTGATGCCAGGATTTACGGCGAGGACTATGAAGACCTGAAAGATTTCAAAAAAGTCTTTATTAATGCCAGGATATTGGAAAAGTGGAGTGATGAAGTTCTTGAAACTGAGGGATGTCTGAGTATTCCAAAAATCCATGAAGATGTTTACAGATCAGACTCTATCCGGATAAAATATATGGATGAGGATTTCACAGAACATGAGGTGGTCTTTGAAGGAATGGCAGCCCGAATCATTCAGCATGAATACGATCACCTGGGTGGAATTCTATTTACTGACAAACTAAGTCCGTTGAAAAGACGTTTAATCAGAGGTAAGTTGAAAGATATTTCTATTGGTAAAGTTAATGTTGACTATAAAATGATTTTCCCCAAAAAAAAATAGTGTTATGATGTTTCGTACTTATTCTTTTGTCTTGATTGCAGGAATCCTTTTATCTGTATCATCGTGTAATAATAACGCAGAAAAGAAAAAGCTTGCTTCAGATGTTGCAGAGCTTGAGGCAGTTATTCTGACTGATACAACCAGTTTGTTAGATAGGACTCTGGCTCTTGAGCTTATTCAGGCTTATGAGAATTATGCTAATGCTCTTCCTGGTGATAGTCTTTCTCCTGAATACCTGTATAAGGGTGCAGAAATTGCCATGAATCTTCAACAGGCTGGCAGAGCAATTGAATTTCACCAGAGGATTTTAATTAATTATCCGGATTTTGATAAAAAGTCGTACTGCCTTTTTCTACAGGCTTTTATCTATGAGAATCAGATGCAACAGTATGAAACATCTAAAAAACTATATCTTGATTTTATCGAGAAATATCCCAATCATCCCCTTGCTGATGATGCCCAGGTGTCAATATCCAACATGGGTAAATCCCTTGAAGAGTTAATAAAATCATGGGAGGCTAAAGAAGAAAACTAAGCTTTTTTTTCCATTTTGATCATTGCCCTGCATCTATATTAATAAAGATGCGGGGATGTCTGTTTTAGTTTGGTTTGTGCTTGCATGGATATTGGGTATTCTGCTCGGATGGAACTGGGAAGGCTGTACTACATATTGTACAGCTGGATTATTGTTTCTTCAGCTGGTTTGCTCAGTGTTTTTATTATTATCATGGACAGATAGCAAGAGATTGCCTTTGGGTTTTATCATGATATTTGCTGCAGGATTATTAGCCGGAATCACCCATATCTCTGTTAGGTGTCCGGAAGAATCAATTCCTGGTGGAAAAGAGGAGATATACATTGGTAAAGTACATCAAATTAAAAAGTGGGGTAAATGGAATCAGATTATAGTTCATCTGTCTGCAAAAAAACAGGATAGTTTATGGCAAGATTCTGAGCTCCGCGTTTTATTGAAGAAGCGTGTTACAGAACCCCCCGAGCAAATAACACCAGGAGACGAATTACTTTTTAGGGCCGGATTTAA
>JAGLDP010000107.1 GCA_023145515.1 Bacteroidales bacterium | reverse complement strand
TTTAAAAAATTTGCCGCCCGCGATTCTCTGGGAGATTTTAATGAACGTGGATATTGGTACGGATATGGCATCAGACTGCATGACTGGATTGACTCTTCTGCTATTCTGCAAATATCACATCACTCTGAACGAAAGTTTTCTGAAGTGCTTAGAAAGGCAAGAAATAGTGTATTTGAAAGGATCGGGAAACTAAATTTAGCAGTAGAAAATCAGGCGATATTGCTTGCTATGCTAACTGGTAACAAGTCAGGATTAACAAGTGAAAGCAAAAAGCAGTTTTCAAGATTAGGTATTATGCACTTGTTGGCTGTGTCTGGATTGCATGCAGGACTGATATATTTAATTTTCTCAAAAATCTTTCAGTTTTTACGAATTCCGACTCATTCTGCCTGGAACCGTTTTCTGTCATCTATAATAGTTTGGTTGTATGTGATGATTTGTGGATTTCCTGCATCTGCAATTCGTGCTGCTGCTATGATCAGTATGCATGGTTTTGCTCATGTTTTGCATCGGGCAGTTTCAGGAGTGCAAATTGTTTTTCTGGTTGCGTTCATGCATACATTGGTGCAACCTGAAGCTGTTTTTTCAATAGGTTTTCAATTGTCTTATCTGGCAGTATTAGGGATTATTGTTTTTTATCCCAAAATCCAAAAGATCATTCAGGTTTCGCCAAAGATACTTAGCAAAATTCGAGATCTTGCAGCTATAAGTCTTTCAGCTCAAATACTTACGCTGCCTGTTAGTATCTATGTTTTTGCCAGCTTTCCGGTGTGGTTTTTATTGGCAAATATTCTTCTGATGCCCATCGGCTTACTAATCTTCTACTTTGGCCTTGTCTTGCTAGTGCTAATCAGTATTGGCTTGCCTGTTGATATACCAGAGCAAATACTTGACCATATTATGTCAATATGGATGGGACTGGGAGGAGGAATTGCTGATCTGCCTGGCAGTCTGCTTACTTTGAGTGACTATCCATGGATGTTTTTTGCTGTGTACATTATATTAATATTTTTCTCACGCTTTGGACTGAATAAATTGCTATTACGACCATATCCTCTTCTTATGCTGTTCATGATATGGAGTTTGCATGGTTTTTTAAACACTTTTTGGAACAACTTATAGGGAAGGATTGTATTTTTGTACCAAATTTCATTGAATGAAAATCATTATTGCAGGTGCTGGAGAGGTTGGTACCTATCTGGCAAAGATGCTGAGTATAGAGAGTCATGAGATTCTGGTTATTGATACTGATAAAGAATGTTTGAATAATCTTGATTCACACCTGGAGGTAATGACCTTGCATGGATCCTCTGCATCGATTGAAGTGTTGCATGATGCCGAAA
The DNA here is from genome assembly GCA_023145515.1 of Bacteroidales bacterium. Taxonomy (GTDB): domain Bacteria; phylum Bacteroidota; class Bacteroidia; order Bacteroidales; family UBA12481; genus JABHCC01. The sequence continues at coordinate 10,398 of JAGLDP010000107.1, read as the reverse complement.
TTTCAAAGTCTGATCTTTTTATTTGTGTAACTCCTACCGAAGAGCTAAATATTACATCAGCAATTCTTGGAAGAAAATTGGGTGCGAAAAAAACAATCGCCAGAATCGATAGTCCTGGATATCTTAAAGCTTCTAATAAGGAGTTATTTAGAGAAATGGGAATTGACTCACTGATTTACCCTGAGCAACTGGCTGCTAAAGAGGTTGTTGGCTTATTGAGTCAAGCAGGCACTACTGAGGTGGTTAATTTCTCCGGAGGAAAACTTATGTTGATGGTTATCAAGCTGGATGATAATGCACCGATCATAAATAAAACCCTTACTAATACTGCAAAGATGAATGCAGATTTAGATTATAGGGCTGTTGCTATCACACGCCAAGGTGAAACTATTGTACCAAGAGGTGATGATGTGTTTCAGATAGGAGATGTAGCGTACGTCATAACCACTCAGGCAGGAGTGTCACAATTAATGAAGTTCTCGGGCAAGCAGAATATTCACATTAAAAATATTATGATTGTTGGAGGAAGTAGGATTGGAGCTTCAACAGCTCGTGTACTGCAGCACAAAAATAATATTAAGCTTATTGAGATTGACAGGGATAAAAGTTTTAAGCTTGCTGATGAACTGGAGAAAACAATGGTTATCAGGGGAAACGGAAGTGAGATTGATCTTCTTGTTGAAGAAGGAATCAAGGAGATGGATGCATTTATTGCGGTGACAGGTAACTCTGAGACAAATATCTTATCTTGTTTGCAGGCAAAAAAACTTGGTGTCAAGAAAACAATAGCTGAAGTTGAAAACATTGAGTATATCCGACTGGCAGAAAATATTGGAATTGATTCTATGATCAATAAGAAGTTTATTGCTGCCAGTCATATTTTTGGGTTTACTATGAATGCTCAGATTAGTTCAGTAAAATGCCTGACAGGCACTGATGCTGAGGTTATTGAAATTACTCCTAATGAGGGTTCTGCTATTACCAAAGCTCCACTTAAGGAGTTGAATTTTCCACGAATGGCTATTGTTGGTGGGGTGATAAGGAATAAAGTGGGATTTATTGCCAGAGGTAGCACTCATATTCGTTCAACTGATAAGGTTATTGTTTTTACTCTTCCTTCAATAATTCCAAAGGTTGAGAAATTCTTTAAATAGATTTAAATGAACTTCAGAGTAGTCAGTAAAATTATGGGCCGTCTTCTAATGCTGGAAGGCTTTTTTATGGGGCTTGCTGTTATTGTAGCAGTGCTTTACCATGAAGAAGATGCCTTACCCTTGTTATGGGCTAGTCTGATTACTCTGTTATCGGGATTAGTTTTGGGTTTTTTGTTCAGGGAGAAGAATAATGGCTTTGGTAAAAAAGAAGGATTTTTGGTGGTGAGTCTAAGCTGGGTGGTTTTTAGCTTTTTTGGAACTCTGCCATTTCTGCTCACACACTCAATACCATCATTTACTGATGCGTTTTTTGAAACTATCTCTGGTTTTACAACTACCGGAGCTTCAATCTTGAACGATCTGGAATCATTATCTCATGGAGTTTTGGTATGGAGATCAATTACTCAATGGCTTGGCGGAATGGGAATAATTGTGCTTTCATTGGCTATTTTGCCTATGCTTGGAATTGGTGGAATTCAGCTTTTTGTAGCCGAGGTTCCTGGTCCGTCACCAGATAAGCTACACCCAAAAGTTAAAGAAACAGCAAAAAGGTTATGGGCTATATATCTGGTATTTACAATAAGTGAAGTCTTTTTTCTTCTTCTTGGTGGAATGGATTGGTTTGATTCTGTTAACCACTCACTAACTACTATGGCAACAGGAGGCTTTTCAACAAAGCAAGCTAGTATTGCAGCCTGGCCAAGTTCTTACATTCAGTATGTTATCATCTTCTTTATGTTCCTTGCCGGAACAAATTTCACCATGGCATATTTTGCTTTGAAACTAAAAACCCGTAAAGTGTGGAAAAATGAAGAGTTCAGAGTCTATACCGGATTTATTCTTTTATTCATTTTGATTTTCACAATAGTACTTAGTGTTACTCGCGATTTGCCTTTTGGAGATAATCTCAGAGATGCTGCTTTTCAGGTTGTATCCATCATGACTACAACGGGATTTGTTTCTGCAGATTACCTGGCCTGGGTGCCATTTCTTATTGTTCTCTTATTTATGCTCATGTTCTTTGGTGGATCAGCGGGATCTACCGGAGGAGGAATCAAAATAATCAGAGTTTGGCTTACTATTAAAAACTCTTATCTCGAGCTGAAAAGAATTATGCACCCAAATGCTGTTATTCCTGTTAGGTATAACAGAAGGGCTGTGCCTGAGAGGATCACATCAAATATTTTGAACTTCATTGTTCTGTATATGTTGATTTTCATATTTGGGGTGTTGGTTATGGCGATGCTTGGATTAGATATGACATCTGCCATGGGTGCTGTTGCAGCTTCACTTGGTAACATTGGACCTGGAATAGGATCAGTTGGACCAATGGATAATTTTGCTCATCTGCCTGCAATTGGCAAATGGTTTTTGGGTTTTCTAATGTTAATGGGGCGACTGGAATTATTTACAGTTCTTTTGCTACTGTCGCCAGTTTACTGGAGAAAGTAATTATAATTCAAGTTTACCTAAACCCTGTCGAATAATTTCCAACTCACTACCTGTACAATCAACCACTGTTGATGGTATATTATTTCCATAACCGCCGTCAATGACCAAATCAACCAGGTGATCCATTTCTTCGTGAATTAATTCAGGATCTGTGTCATATTCAACAATTCGATCTATCGAATGAATGGATGTTGTTAGTATTGGATTTCCAAGTTCCCGCACTATTGCACGTATGATATTGTTATCAGGAATCCTGATCCCAACATCCTTTTTTTTTCGCTTCAGAAGCTTGGGTACATTGCTGTTTGCTTCCAGGATAAAAGTGAAAGGACCCGGGAGATTACGCTTCATCAACTTGTAAATGTTATTATTCAGCGGCTTAGTAAAGTCAGACAAATGACTCAAATCGTCTACAATGAATGAAAAATTTGATTTGTCTGGCTTAACACCTTTTATTCTGGCTATACGCTCAACAGCTCTTTGTTTGGTTATATCACACCCTAATCCATAAACTGTATCAGTAGGGTAAATAATGACGCCACCGTCTCTCAGGAGTTTCACTACCTTGTCAATTTCACGCTGGTTTGGATTGGTATTGTAGAGTTTTATGAGCATTATCTTAAGTCTTTCGTCATTCCCTAATCCTGTAACGTCATTCTGGGTATGCCTGTGTAATACAGATCAAAGCCTCCCTTTCCTCCCGGACGGTTAGAACTAAATATCATCAGATCATTATCAAAGAGTTGAGCATACATCACAATAGGCCGGTATTCATCATACTCAGTATTGATCTTAGGACCAAAATTAACTGGTTCACCAAAGCCATCCTCCCTTACTGTTGCATACCAGAGGTCATAGCCACCGTATCCTCCATCCCGTTTTGAAGAAAAAACTATAAGTTTTCCATTGATTAAAGGACAAACATCCTCTTCAGGAGAATTTAACTCAACTACCGGAGTAGCCGTGAAGGTAGTGTCTTGCAGCTTAAGCCAATTTACAATCTCTTGGGCTCGAGGCATTTCAACAGTATACAAATCAAGGTTTCCATCGCGATTTGAACAGAATATCATTTTTGAAAAATCCTGAGTGAAACTTGGATATGCATCATAAAATGGCGAATTAACTCCAGAGATTCTGAACGGAGCAGGATCTATAGGTGACATGCCGTTGAAAGTTCCTGAAGTCCAGTATGTTGTATAAATCTCCATATTGCCAGTTCGGTCTGAAGAGAAGCAAAACAAAAACTCATCTGAGGCAAATGGAGCATTAATCGGACCAAATTCGTTGGCATCGCTGTTAGCAAGATCAGTGAGATAGTAATATGGGTAGGGATTAATATAGGATTGGATGTCTATAGAACCATCTGTTTTATCAAAAAAGATATACAAATTGTAATCAACCAAATCATACTTTCCGCCCTTAGTGTATCTGTTGGAAGAGAAAATTAGTGGAATTTGAATGTTAATTGTTGCTGGAGCAGCAGAATTGTAATCATCATAGATTGTGTTAACTGCTTCGAGGTTGATTACGCTATCAGGGAATTCGCCAAACTCGTAATTTATCTCATACTTACAACGAAAACAAGATGATGTAATTAGGATGGTAAGTATAACAATTCCAAATAAATGGATTTTTTGTTGCAGATAATTCCAGCTCATATCAGAATAATTTTCACAAAGGTAGGATTCCGTAGGAAAAAAAGAAGGGTAAGCTACTTATATCGCACCGCTACAACTGCTTACCCTTGCTACCTTCCGGTCCTGGGGGAGTTCAGCAGGAGCTGGTCGTATAAGACTTACCCCGCGCAAAGGTAAGAATTTTTTTTACTTCCTCTAAAAATCGAATACCTTTGCACCTTAATTTCAAATACGCGGTACATGAATAATGAGAAAAGCCTGATGTGGAAGACAGCGAGCACCCACGGACTAATAGTTGGGTTAATATTGATTGGTTTTGCCTTGCTGGTTTGGATTTCCGGCATTCAACAATCGGTTTGGTTGAGATATATAAATTGGGCTCTTGTTATCGGGTCTGTCTATTACTCAATGAAAACTTGGAGAGACCAATATAAGAATGGAGTTATCAAGTATAATCAGGCACTGGGATATGGTGTAACTGTTATGCTTTTTGCCTCGTTCGTGTTCGCACTTTATAATGTGATATATATGAATATTCTGGATCCGGATTCTATCCAAAGAAGCATGGATATTCTGGAAGAAAGCTATTATGAACTTGGATGGGATGAGGATAGAATTGAATTGGCACTTGAACTGGCAGGAGGAATGCAAACTCCAATGTTTCAGGCTGTATCAACCATCTTTGGAACTACTTTTCTTGGACTTCTTGTTTCCTTAATTGTAGCTACCTTTATCCGCAGAGAAGGTGATCCATTTGATCATGCTATGAAAGGTGTGCAGGATAATATAAATGATGAGCAAGATGCAAAAACTGAATAGTATGTTAGTTAGCTTAGTCATACCATTATTTAATGAGGAGGAGTCTTTGCCAGAACTTATTTCTTGGATAGACAAAGTTTGCAAGCAATCAACACTAGATTATGAGGTGATTCTTGTGGATGATGGTAGTCGTGATAAATCATGGAAAGTTATTCAGGAGCTGAAACTGAAGAATCCTTCTGTCCGCGGTATCCGTTTCAGAAGAAATTACGGCAAAGCAGCAGGACTTCATTGTGGGTTTAATGCTAGTAAGGGTGATGTTGTGATAACCATGGATGCAGACCTTCAGGATAGTCCTGAGGAAATTCCTGAACTGACCAGAATGATTAGAGAAGAGGAGTTTGATCTGGTGTCAGGTTGGAAGAAAAAGCGCTTTGACCCTATTAGTAAACGCTGGCCTAGCAAGTTCTTTAATTCTGTAGCTAGAAAAACATCAGGTATTAAGATTCATGATTTTAATTGTGGATTAAAGGCTTATCGGGGCGATGTGGTTAGAAGTATTGAGATCTTTGGTGATATGCATCGTTATATCCCAATTCTGGCTAAGAGAGCCGGATTTGACAGGATAGGGGAGAAGGTTGTGGAGCACCAGAAAAGAAAGTATGGCAAAACTAAGTATGGGTGGACCCGCCTCTTTAGTGGAGCTCTTGATCTGCTGACTATTAGCTTCATAACAAGGTTTTCTAAAAAGCCTATGCATTTTTTTGGATCTTTGGGGATGTTTATGATGCTTATTGGTATGGCTGTAACCGGCTGGCTAGCTGGGGTCAAGATTTATGCATTGTCTAATCATCTTGAACCCAGAGAGATTACTGATCAACCGCTATTCTATCTGGCACTTATGGTTGTGGTAATTGGGGTGCAATTATTTCTTACAGGATTTCTGGCAGAGCTGGTTTCAAGGAGCTCACATGATCGCAATAACTATCTTATTGAAGAAGAACTATGAAGCACCTGATTCGATTCTTGATCAGGAATATTCCAAGACCGGTTCTGATTAGGTTTAGTAGCTTGTTTAGCATTGTCTTCCGTATATGGTATCGGGGAAGCAAAGTTGAATGCCCTGTGTGTAACGGAAAATTCAGGAGATTTATGCCCTACGGAATCGATACCCGATCAAATGTTTTATGTCCCGCATGCCTGTCTTTGGAAAGGCATCGATTAATATGGATCTATTTGAATAAAGAGACTGATTTCTTTACTTCAGAACAAAAATTTCTGCATGTTGCTCCGGAGCAGTGTTTTCAGTCCAGGTTTAAAAAAGTTGAGAATCTGGAGTACCTTACAGCTGACCTGGAGTCACCAATTGCCGATATGCATTTTGATCTGCATAGTATTCCTTTAGAAGATAACTCATTCGACTTTTTTATGTGTAATCATGTTCTTGAGCATGTGGAAGATGATGCTCAGGTAATGAGCGAAATATACAGGATTCTTCGTGTTGGAGGTACTGCTATCGTACAGGTGCCGCAAGACTATTCTCTGGAAAAAACTTATGAGGACGCATCAATTACTGATCCACTTGATAGAGAAAAGCATTTCTTGCAAAAAGATCATGTTAGATTGTATGGTATGGATTATCCTGACAGGCTTAGAAATGCTGGCTTTGAGGTTGATGAGCTTCACTATGCAAATGTTCTAGGAGATGAACTGACAAAGCGCTATAGCTTACCAGAAAATGAAATCCTTTATGTTGCCAGAAAGGTCCAGCAATGAATCCATTCTTTTCTATAATAGTACCTGTTTACAACCGACCTGATGAACTTAAGGAGTTGATGATTTCACTCAAGAATCAAAGCTTTAAGAACTTCGAATTACTGGTTGTTGAGGATGGTTCTGTGGATAAGTCAGACAGACTTGTAGAGGAATTCGAGAAGGAGATGAGCATTGTATACGTTTTTCAAGAAAATACCGGTCCGGCAATAGCCAGGAATAAGGGGATGGCAGAAGCCAGAGGAGAGTATTTCCTTTTTATTGATAGTGATTGTATTGCTCCTGAAAATTGGCTTGAATCTTTGTTTGATGAATTAGAAAAGAAACCTGTAGATGCTTTTGGCGGACCAGATCTGGCTGCCGCTGATTTTAGTTTGCAACAAAAGGCAATTTCTTTTGCTATGACTTCATTCTTTACAACTGGCGGAATTCGCGGAGGAAAGACGCAGGTTGATAAGTTTCATCCCCGAAGCTTTAATATGGGGATTCATAAGTCGGTTTATATGGATCTTGGAGGATTTCCTGTTACAAGAATGCACCCGGGTGAAGACATGGTTTTCACTATTGAAATTATGCAGAGGGGATATTCAACAGCACTTTTTTCTGAGTCAGGTGTGTATCATAAGAGAAGGAATACCTTGAAAAGTTTCTATAAGCAAGTTTTTAAGTTTGGGAAAACACGTTACATTATTTCCAAAGTGTATCCTGATACAGCAAAATACTTGTTCTGGATCCCATCTGCTCTTCTCGTCATTGCTCTTGTTATGCTGATACTGAGCTTCTTGGTGTCGTGGTTGTTTCTTGTTCCTATGCTGGCCTATTTTGTTCTAATCTTTTTGGCATCAGCAATTCCAAGCGCATGCACGCAATTGGGATTACTGAGTATGCTTACTTCAGCAATTCAGATTACTGGATATGGTTTGGGGTTTTTAAGCTCAGTTTGGAATATCAGGATGCGTAGACTCGATGAATACAGTGTCCTAAAGAAAGGCTTCTACTCTTGATGTAGATGGTTTTTTGTCCAGCTTATCAGCTTATCTGCCTCATTTGCATCAAACCATTCTGCATCTTTGTATCGTTTATTCCATGTGATCTGCCTCCTTGCATAACGACGCGTATTCCTTTTAATTAGTTCGATAGCTTCTTCAATGGATTGTTTACCCTCAAAGGCTTCGAATAATTCGCGGTAACCAACAGTTTTCAAGGCATTTAACTGTTTGTGAGGATGTAAGGATTTTACTTCATTGATTAATCCTGATTCAATCATCAGATCTACCCGCTTGTTAATGCGATTGTGTAGAGAAGATCTTTCACGATCAAGGCATATTATTTGATGATCAAACGGCCTCTCGCGAGTAGATCTTTTTCTGAAATGGCTAAAAGTTTGTCCTGTAGTTAGACACACCTCTAATCCGCGCATAACTCTCTTGGGGTTTCTGAGGTCAACCTCAGTATAGTACTCAGGATCAAGCCTTTTGAGATCAAAGCGCAGACTGTCAATACCTTCTTCTTCTAGTCGGATCTCTAGATTCCTCCTAATTTCAGGATCAGGATCAGGGATATCATCCATCCCATATATTAAAGCATCCAAATATAAACCAGAACCGCCGGTTAGTACAAGTTGATCGTATTTTTTGAAAAGCTCGGTGGTTTTCTGAAGGGCATCAAGTTCAAATTGAAAAACGCTATAATAATCATGTATGGATGCAGACCCAATAAAATGATGTTTGCAAGACTCTAATTGATGAGGCTCCGGAACCGCAGTTCCTATCCGCATCTCCTTGTATATCTGTCGTGAGTCACAAGAGATTATTTCAGTGTTTAGCTCTGTGGCTAAGCGAATAGCAATATCAGTTTTTCCTACTGCAGTAGGACCGATCAGACAGATGAGTTTCTTCTTCATGACTGATCAAGATCTTGTAAAAACTTGAGAGTATCTTTCCCATCTGCATAATCCCACAATTCTGGATATTGTGCTTCTCCAAAAGGGATGATATGCTCTATTTCCTTTGTTTGACCTATCAGGCACTGAATCTGATTCTGATTAGTTTGGATGAATGATTTGACTTCGTTGAGATTATTGTAAATACCATAATGTAAAACTCCCATAGCAGACCCCAAGAGGCTTGATTCGGTCATGAGTATTTTATTCCCATTTATAAAAGGCAACTTATTCATAGTCAGAATTGCTCTTTGCTGATTGATGCTATTGAGGTAGCCTGGATGAATAGTTAGAACCCGGGATTTGTTTAGCCTGTATTGTATGGCTGTCAGTATGCTTTCTTCAGGAATGAGCAAATAGCTGGCATTGCGGCATCCTAAGCCATAGTATGACAAAATATCCATGGCAAGATTATCAAGAGTCTGACTATCCTCTGTTCCACTGAGAATAGCTATAGAGTGTCTGTTTCCTCTGAATAATCCGGGTATTAAAGAGTATTTTTCTCTCAAAGTAGTTATTGTCAGGTTGCTTCCTGTTGCAATAATGGCTTGATGAGAATTATGAGATAGCTGGATTGAGAAATCCATGTGATCTGGCAGTTGGGGAAACTCTTCTGATAAGCGATTAATAATTTCAGGGATCAGAATTGAGTCTTTAGAGGATAGCTTAGCTTGAAGGTAGTTGCCGCTGATAAAAACACTTATAAGATCATGCAAGCCAACCAGAGGAAGGTTTCCCGCCATGATTACCAGAATCGTTTTTACTTCACTTTTATCTTTGATTTTTGGGTAAGGAGAAAGCCATTGGAGAATCTTTTTTTTTGTTAGAGTCTGTCCCCAAGACTTTATTGCCATATCAACCGACTGCGGAGTAAACCAGGAGTTTTGATGGTTCACTTCTTCGTGTATAGTCAGCCAATCTGTTTGGCGAAAGAGTTCACCCAATCTGACTAATACTTTTATTCTGTCCTCATAGTCGATAAAAGCCATTGAATAAATTTATGGATAAAAAAAAGAAGGATCGCTAGATCCTTCTTTTTTTTCTTTCAGAGAATATTGTTTAGAACATTTTCTTAATCAAATCAACTACACGTGCACTATATCCCCACTCATTATCATACCATGACAGAACCTTAACGGTTTTTCCATTTACCATAGTACTAAGAGCGTCGAAGATAGAACTTGCAGGGTTATGAATGATATCTACAGAAACGATAGGATCTTCAGTATACTCAAGAATGCCTTTCATAGAACCTTCAGCAGCTTCTTTCATCGCAGCATTGATTTCTTCTATTGTTGCTTCTGTCTTCAGGTTCGCCACCAGGTCAACAAGTGATCCTGTTGGGGTAGGGATACGAACAGCCATACCATCAAGCTTACCTTTCAAATCAGGTATTACAATACCAACAGCTTTGGCAGCTCCGGTTGTAGTAGGTATTTGAGAAACTGCACATGAGCGGGCACGACGAAGGTCACTGTGAGGAGCATCCAAAATGTTTTGGTCGTTTGTATAAGCGTGAATGGTAGTTACCAATCCGTTATCAATGCCAAACTTGTCATTCAATACTTTCACAACTGGTGCGAGGCAGTTTGTTGTACAAGATGCATTTGATACACAAGTATCAGTATCTTTATACATTTCTTCGTTTACGCCCATAACAATCATGTTATCAATTTCATCT
>JAGLDP010000106.1 GCA_023145515.1 Bacteroidales bacterium | reverse complement strand
ACCCCGATGAGGATGTGACTGATAATAGTGCTTATACTGTGGTGCTTGCTGCTTTACTTGATGAGGAAACAAACTTTGGTTTGGATTTGGATTATGATGATTTTACGGTTAACAGAATAGAAATATTAAATTCAGCTAATTGTGATTTAGAGGACTATTCAGAAGCTGAATTATCGTGGGAAGGCAATTCATTTAGTGCTGTTTTTAGCGAAAGTTGTGATAACTCGACATGGAGTTATGAAATTAGTGGAGAGGTATCTGATACATTCGATCGACTTATTAAGTTTGAAGGAAAGAAAATATATACATACAATGAGGATGAAGCCACTGTCACTGAGCATCGGGTAGAACTCACAATAGAAGATTTAGATTTATCAATAGACGAGGATAATACAGATATTCGCCGGGCTGATGTATTTGGTGGAAATCTGGTACAAGCCCATGTAACTCACTACCTGGGTAAATATACTGAAGTAATAGGAAGAGATAATATTGAGTGGAATGTAACCAGTATTCCATGGCAAAGTTCTTCGCTAAGATTATCAATTCTTTTTATCAAGGAATAGCACCAAAGTGAGTGTCATATTTTTTTAGTTTTGTAGAATGCAACGCCGAAATACCAAAATAGTCAACATTGGTAATACCCCTTTGGGTGGTACTCATCCGGTCAGGGTACAATCAATGACTGACCTCCCAACATCCGATATAGAAGGCCAGATAAAACAAATCAAAGAATGCGCTGAAGCCGGAGCTGAGTATATGCGGATTACGGTTCCAACGTTGAAGGATGTTGAGCATTTTAAGACGATAAAACTCAGACTTAGGGATTTGGGCTTTGAGACTCCGATAATTGCTGATGTTCATTTCTCTCCGAAAATCGCTATTGCTGTCGCAGAGTTTGCTGATAAAGTAAGAATCAACCCTGGCAATTTCATACTCCCCTCTCCAGGTGGAGAGGGGCAAGGGGGTGAGGTCTATTCCCAAGCCCTCCACACCGCACTAAAACCGCTCCTCTCTGTATGCAAAACCCACAACACTGCTCTCAGAATTGGCACCAACCACGGCTCATTATCTGAGCGAATAATGGAAAGATACGGCGATACTCCTGAGGGAATGGTAGTAGCAACCATGGAGGCTGTTGAAGTTTGCCTGATGGAGGATTTTCATGATATCGTTCTATCACTCAAGTCTTCCAATGTACGAGTGATGGTTGAAGCAACACGTCTTCTGGTTAAACGTCTGGATGAAAAAGGATGGAATTATCCTGTTCATTTGGGAGTAACTGAGGCAGGCAACGATGAAGAAGGCCGCATCAAATCAGCAGTAGGTATTGGCTCTTTGCTGGTTGATGGTATTGGCGACACCATCCGGGTCAGTCTTACCGAGGATCCTCAAAAAGAAATCCCGGTAGCATACAACATATTACAAGCCTCACGCGCCCGAATTACAAAAACTGATTATATCGCTTGTCCGGGTTGCGGACGCACCCAGTTCGGCTTACAAGAAACCCTGCAAAGAGTTAAGGCTGCAACAGCCCATTTAACCGGATTAAAAATCGCCGTTATGGGATGCATTGTGAATGGCCCTGGCGAAATGGCCGATGCCGATTACGGATACGTTGGAGCCGGCAATGGCAAGGTTCACCTTTACAAAGGAAAAGAACAAATTCTCAAGAATATTCCTGAAGAAGAAGCTATTGAGGAGATGCTGAAGTTGATTGGAAATAACGAAAAATAAGAAATAGTTAAAGGCAATGATGAATTAGAATCTACTCTTCAGCTAGAATTTCAGTTCTTATTATCAAAGTAACAACAAAGTCTAATAATTCCTTTTCTACTTCACCAGCAAGGTGAAAAGTCAATTCTGAATGGTCATTGAGAATCTGTTCCAGAATAGCCCATTGTCCATCAGTATCTTCCAAAGTCAATGAATAATCCTTATACCAAACCAAATCACTGAAATCCCATTGGCAATTGTAGGAATCCGAAATAATCTGGATCCTAACATCTCTGAGATCAAATTCTTGAGATAATCCACTAATTTCAAGCCACAAATCTTTCAGCTCAACCTCCTGAATAGACTCCCGATATCCGTCAAGAGCAGGGTTCAGATAATGAGAGCCTGTAGTGTCAAACTGAAACACCACCCAGTCAGGCATAGCAGTAGTATCATTAATAAATGGAATATCAAGATAAAAATCGTTCTGGATTTTCACATTTAACCGCTTACTCAGGCTATCGCAAGATGTTGCTATAACAGCCAGAAAAAGCAATACAGGAAGTAATCTTTTCATAGAGTTCACAAAGATAGATAAACAGTATTTAGCCCCCTAAGCTTAAGTAACTTTTGTTGTAAATTTGTACTAACTTTCGCCTTCTTTGAAAAATGGGTCTATTCTTAAATAACAAATTCTTACTGCCGTGAATACCAAACACTTACTACTTGTAATTCTTCTTGGAATTTTTAGTCTTAGTTTATCAGCTCAAAATCAGTCAAATGAACTTAAAGACTATGTCAATGAACCGCATTGGCAGGATATGATGCTTGATCACAGCATCAATTTCTTCGAAACACAAAAGGCATTTTATACCTATTGGGAAAACCATGAAGCCACCAGAGGCTCAGGATACAAGGTTTTTAAACGATGGGAATACTACTGGAGCACCAGGATTCTTCCTAATGGAGATTTTCCGGAGCCTGGCAAAGTCTATCGTGAGTATAATAAATATGCAGAAGCACATCCAGTTGACGGCCGAATGAAAACTGGCACCCTGGAATGGAAAGAACTTGGTCCGAAAACCCGTCAGAACTACGGCGGATATGTAGGAGTAGGACGTATAAATGCCATCGCGTTTCATCCTACTGATCCAGAAAAATTATATATCGGCGCACCTTCAGGAGGCTTCTGGTATAGCAGCGACGGAGGTGCCTCATGGGCAACTTCAACTGACACCCTTCCTACTATTGGCGTTTCAGCAATTGCCCTACATCCTGAAACCCCTGATGTTATTCTGATTGGCACAGGAGATGATGATGGTGGTAGTGATCAGGGATTAGGAGTATTTAAAAGTCTGGATGGAGGACTAACATGGGCAGAAGCCAATGTTGGTATGCCTGATGTTACTGTATGCATATTTGCCCCTCATGAAACTGATCACAACACCTTGCTGGCTGGTACTAAGAATGGTGGAATATATAAAACCACCGACTTTGGCGAGACATGGACCAAAACAGGAGCTCCTGATCGTAATTTCAGAAGTATCCAGTACAAGCCCGGTGATATGTCAGTTGTTTATGCTAGTGCATATAGCTTCTGGAGAAGTGCTGACGGAGGAGATACATGGACACAAATTGGTGCTGATGAGGGTTTGACTGCAAGCGGAAGAATGGAGCTTGATGTTACTCCTGCAAATGATAGCATTGTTTATGTTCTGGTTGGTGGAGGTCCGTTTCGGGGTCTGTTTCAATCGCGGGATTTCGGACAAACATTTACAGAGAAATCAAACTCACCTAACATACTTGGGTATGCCTATGAAGGCGATGATGATAAAAGCCAGGCAGGCTATGATCTAATGATTCATGCAGATCATCAAAATGCCAATATTATCCATATTGGTGGCGTCAATTTATGGAAATCCAGTAACGGAGGTGTTACCTGGTCAATCACCGGACACTGGTGGGGCGACAGAACAAATGCAGTTCATGCTGATCAGCACAATTTCGCTTTCAATACCCTGAACAACAGACTATATGCCGGTAATGATGGTGGTATTTACTGGACTAATAATCAGGGAGGTACATGGACAGAAATTAGTGAGGGACTTGGTATTGGCCAGATATATAAATTGGGAGTCAGTCTTACTAACCGAAATAAGGTTATTACCGGATATCAGGATAATGGAACTGCTACAATGATGGGCGCTACCTGGCTGAATACCGGCGGTGGAGACGGAATGGAATGTGCTATTGATCCTTTTGACGATGCCTATAGCTATTCCACCTTATATTACGGTCCAATCACCCGACGAATTAACAATGCCAGCGGTCGTAATGTAGCTGGCGAAGGCTCTTTTGGTATTGATGAAGCAGGAGCATGGGTAACACCTTTTCTGATTGCCGAAAATGACCCCAATATCATGGTAATTGGCTACAAAAATGTTTGGCTTAGCAGAAAT
>JAGLDP010000105.1 GCA_023145515.1 Bacteroidales bacterium | reverse complement strand
TAGAGCATTCACCTGCTGATTTTGATGTTCTTTATTATTCAAGAAGTGATGGAATGATTTTCAGAACTGATAAATTAATGAGTCAGCAACCGGCATGGAGCGACATTACCGACAATAAACCATCCTCAAGTTCGCCTACTGATCTTGAATGTCATCCATATAATGCATACACAGTTTATATGACATCAGGAACTAGTGTTTATAAATCAGAAAATAAAGGTGTTAGTTGGAAAGATATCTCAGGATCTCTTCCTGAAATACCAATGAACAGTATTATTTATGACAAAACTTCTGATGAAGGTTTATATGTGGCCACCGATGCGGGTGTGTACTACAAGGATGCAAGTATGGCAGACTGGGTATTACATGGAAATAAGCTTCCTGTATCTGTAGAAGCATCAGAAGTAGAAATATACTATGATCGAAATGACAGAGGAGAATCACGATTAAGAGCATCAACCTTTGGCAGAGGATTATGGGAAGTAGGATTGGCTGAGTCTGACGGACTTCTTCCTCCTGCTTTGCTTCAAGCCGTAGCATCTACCGGAATTGTGGAGCTTGAGTGGGTTGCCCCATTCTATCCGCAAAATATCTCAGGATATAATGTATATCGTAATAATGAACTCATCGGAACAGCTAATGGAACTTCTTATCTGGATAGAGAAGTCGAAAACGAATTTACTTACGAATACCACGTGACAGCAATGTATGTTGGATCAGGAGAATCAACAGCTTCAAATACTGCTTCTGCAACTCCTTTAGACGATATTGAATTGCCTTATAACCAAGATTTTGAAAAAGGAAATGCCGGTTGGAATGCAAAATATGCCTTTGATGGTTGGGAGTATGGCAACTCAGATGAACTGAAGATAACAGGCAATGATGGAAGCTTCTTTGGTATCAATTCAGGAATGGCTGGTGCAGGTGTTCATGTAATTGACACTCTATCTACTCCCAAAATTGACCTTAGTTCTTATGCTGGTCAGACCGTCACAATGAAATTCAGATATACTATCAGGAAATATATGGATTATGACCATCTTTTCATTGCATATAAAGACCCAGTAGGCAATCGTTGGAATATTTTTGAAGAACTTCAAAAGCCATCCGGTTTCGGTTGGCCCTGGGGTGAAGTAGAAATGGAATTACCTTCTGATTGGCTTGTAGACGGTATACAGATAGGCTTCATTTATGACGATAGTAATGAGCACGGATGGGGTGCAGCAATTGACGACTTTCAACTATATATTGATGCGAGTTCAATCTTTGATCTGGAGCTTGCCTCTAGTGTGAGTGTCTATCCTAACCCTAGTAATGGTCACTTTGAAATCAATATTAATCAAGCAGAATCAAAACATCTGTCTTTAGAAATACTAGATATCAATGGTCGTGTGGTTTACAAGAAGGATCTGAGTAATCAATCTTCTGCTATACGAGAAACCATTGACTTAACTCAGGAAGCAAAAGGAATATATACCTTGAAAATTAAAAACGGCTCTGCTGAATATCAAAGCAAATTAACTATCCAATAAACTTCGTAAACAATGAAACGTTTATTGCCTGTCCTTTTTCTTTGTTTTATAGCAAGCAGCTTGTCCTTAGGACAAAATACCAATACTGAGGAGAAACAGAACTGGTACGACATGATGCTTGATCCAAACACCAATTTTTTCGAAACTCAGAAAGCGTTTTATGATTTTTGGGAAGGAAAAACACCAGAAAAAGGACAGGGCTATAGTGTCTTTAAGCGTTGGGAGTACTATTGGAGTAATCGTGTGGATGTAAATGGAAACTTTCCTGAATCAGGTCATGTAAGAACTGAATATTCTCGATTTGTCAGGGAAAATCCTGTTAATCCGGGACTAAAATCCTCACAAGCAATATGGCAGGAACTTGGTC
>JAGLDP010000104.1 GCA_023145515.1 Bacteroidales bacterium | reverse complement strand
AGAAAAAACAGATTAACATCACTTTGTTCTATGATTGTCAACACAAAAAAGTATAGTTTGCCTGAGCTCTGTAATGCTCTGAATCGACCACCAGGCGCGGCTTGGATGAGGCCACTGAACTCCAGGGTTAGTAAATCTCCGGTTAATCGGGCTGGGTGTGCCTTTAAAAGCATGCCCAATTCATTTATGTTCAGTTCATCTTTTCGAACAAGATCAAGGATTTTGTTCTGAAAATCGCTAAGCAGACTGAGATCCTGAGTGCTTTTTTTTGGACTTTCTTTTTTATTCAAAGGGTTATCCCATCCCATCAGAAATGAAATGTCTGAACTGGCGTTAACCAGGGCAGCCTGATTTGTTCGGATAAGATAATTGCATCCCAAAGACATCAGGTCAGATGGTCTTCCCGGAACGGATAAGACCTCACGATTATATGAGTTGGCCATTTCTGCTGTTGCCATGGCACCCCCCTTGAGACTGCTTTCTACAACCATTGTTGCCTTTGTTAATCCGGCAATTATCCGGTTTCGCCGTATAAAATTCTTTGGTTCCATTTTGTTGTAGCTAAAGAAGTCTGTTATCAGAGCCCCTTGTTTTTCAATTCTTTCGGCTGTTTGTCGATGTAAAGTGGGGTAAATTGTGTGAAACCCATGTCCAAGCACTGCCAGAGTTGGTAGCTTGTTGGCAAGAGCTGCCTCATGGGCAGTGATGTCAATGCCATAGGCTAAACCACTTATTACATATAACTCCGGTAAGGATTGAGCCAATTCCTGGATCCAGGTACTGGTGAGTTGTCTGGCTCTTTGAGATGGATTACGGGTGCCAATAATGCTAATTGATTTTTGCATGGTTTTAGGCAAAGTTCCTTTGTAAAAAAGGACTATCGGGGCATCCTGACAATGGCGTAGTAGATCAGGGTAATCCGGATCCTGAAAAAACACCATTTTGACATGATTTCTGTTCATGAACTGTATTTCTTGTTCGGCCCGATTAAGGATTCCTGCTTCCCTGAGGTTTTTAGCTATCTTTTTCCCTATACCTGGAATCCTTAATAAATTACCGGGTTTTTCCTCAAATATTGCTGATACAGAGCCTGTACTGCGAATCAGGTTTCTTGCTAATGTAGTGCCAACACCGGTTACTAGTGCAAGCCCTAACTGATGTAATACTGAATAGTTTTCCATTTACTATATATATATGCAGCAAATGGGTGCAAATGGAAAAACAAAGGAAGAATTATTTGATTTTTTTTATCAGAAGAGCTGCCTCATTAACAAAATGGAGTCTCTGATCAGGCGTTAGCCAGGGGATACTTTCAGACAGATTCTGAATTATGATAAATTCCTCCTTCATCTCTTTTATCCGGCCAAGTTTGGCCATAGATTGCATAAGATAATAGCGGTAAAGAATATTCTCAGGGAAGCTATCAACCAGTATTTGATTCCATTTTATTGCTTCGTAAAAGTTCTCAGAAATTTCGAGGTTAATTTTCATGAGATAATACTTTGCCTCATTGCTGATCAAAGGATGGGAACTTTGAGCAGCTGAGAGTAGTAGTTGATAACCAAATTTGCGATCATACTCAGGAGCAAATCTGAAAAATGGCTTGAGCAAGGGTCTTTCTGCAACTGTTATTGCTGCCAGATAGTGATATAGGCCAGCCAGAAGAGAGAATTTCTCATTTTTTCTTGGATTTTCAAGTACTTCACGTAAGTAAGGCATTACTTTTTTCAGGTTTGATAAACCTTTATAATACTTTTTCTTGTAAAGAGCATAGCGAGTTTGATATGCATATCCGTGAATAATCGCGAATAATTCATCCGAAGAAAGTTGCTTTGAATTAACACTTCTGTATTTGGTGATTACTGCAAGATTGGCTTCTTCAAAATACTGCGAAAAGTGATTGTCTTTTCTTCCAGTCATCAATAACCACCAATAGTAGTTTGAAATGGAAATATAGACCTCTGGCTGATCAGCAAGCCCTTTATTTATCTGAGCTAATTTGATGTTAGATTCTTCAAAATCGTACTGATACAAAGACTCGAAAAAATCAAGAACGAGTTTTTCTTCATGGAGCTTCTGAGAAAAACCAGGCATAGGAAGAAATCCAAGCATGATTATAATAGCGGTAGCCTTAAAGCCATATTTCCAAAACCTTCTCATTGATCCCCGTTAGAAATAATGTCCAGAGTTTGCTGAATGATTTGATTTCGTCTTCTTTCACGTTCAAGTTCAGCTGCTCTTTCAGCATGGTCAAAGCCACCCTGATAATATCTTTGAAACCAAGGTAAGATGGTTAAGATAGCATCAATAGGATGCAGACGAGTTGTTAAATATGCATAAATGCCAATCAGAGTCCCGGTCAGCAAAAAGGAATTTATTCCACCTGCAATATCCCCCGCGTAGAATTGTCCTAGTCCCGGAGTAATTACGCTTAATACCAAAGCTGCTTTAGGATTTGGCCGCTGAAATAATTTTTTATTCAAGAATAGCTGTCTGATACTGTCTTTGGCTTCGACTCTGGCTGCAGGTATTGCCTCAGTCAAGTGACTACCTGCCTGCTCATATTGTTCAAGTCCGAAATAGCTGATACCCAGGAGTAATTCTTTTCTGAAATGCTCCTGACTGTTTAGATCAAAATCCTGGCCAAGCAATTCCATGAGGGCGAAATGATAGTTTTTTGTTTCGAGGTAGGTGATGACCTTTTGAAATAAGTAGTCGGTTTTCAGCTCTGGGTTTGTTTCTGCAAAATAGGCATGATCATAATACTCAAGGGCTCGCGTAAAATCGCCAGTGGAGTAGAAACATGATGCTATGCGGGATAAAACTTCGGGATCAGTTTTTGTGCTTGTGAAAAATGCAACACGTTGATATGTAAGCAGAGCTTGTTCGTAATTCTGCTGAGCATAAAAACGACCAGCCAATTGTTTGGTCTCGTTAATGCTCTGGCCGGTTAAAGACCAAGCCTGAAGCAGACTAAAACCGATTATATACAGTAGCTTCAATCTCATGATGCAGGTCATTATTGAGTCTCATATTATAATCAGTAGCTGATTTCCAGCTACCGTAAAGGTTTGAACCATAGAAGCCAACAGCCATGCTGCCGAATATCCACCCATAAACACTTTGAATGCCATCATTTGAAAAGCCTCTATAAGCCTGCCAGGCATTTGTAGCAACAAAAAGCAGTGAAATTAAGCCATCCTTCCAATCTTTTGTATAAGCCTTCCCAAGTCCGGGAATCAGTGCAGATAAGCCCAGAGCTACACCCGGGTTCTTATAGCCATAAGCCTGTTGACGTTTGAGTATGTATGATAGTTCCTTCGATGCTGAATTGTGTTTGGTGTATTGATTGTTAATGAGATAATCTGCAGCCAGGAAATCCTCCTTAAGCATGTATGTAGCAAGACGGTAATACTCAACTTCTGCTTGCAAAAGCTTGGGGTTGTCGTTTAAGTATGACTGTGCTTTTGGAAAGTCATGGTTTAGAAGTAATAATTTGATCCATTCCTCAGCCAGCGTGCTGTCAGGGTTGCTTTGAGGGTACCAGCTTTTTATCTTATCGATTCCAGTTGGCCAATCGTCAGCTTTGCGATAGGCAATAATCAAATTTTCCTTTGCTTCCTCATTGTTAGCCTCCATGAAAACAATTCGTTCCAACTCCATTGCTGCCAAGGCGTATTGTTTGCTGCTCAGCAGATAATGAGCAAAGGCTTTAGAATGCACTGCATCATACAGATTTTGTGCATTGGTATGAACGCCACACAAAAGCAAAACTCCAATTATGAGACTAGTGTATTTTTCTAATCGGATCATAAAACCTATGGGTTGTGGGGTGAACATGATATTTTTCGGGCGAAAAACTATTACAACGTGTTAAACGGTCAACGGCATCAAATATTCCGAGAAATCCATTCACTTTAAGGGTTTCAAGAGCGTAGGATGAGCATGATGGATAAAATGCACAATTCAGGGCATCCTGAGTTGAGATGTATTTTTTATACACATTAAATCCCACCGTGAGTATTAGCTTAAGCTCATTGCTCCAATCAGCTTGGGTGCTAATAACCTTGTCCTTTGAATTGACAGGAAAAAGATTTTTTAGTCTTTCCATGTCTTCTTTTTCCTGACTGATTCCTGAACTAGCGAAGCCTGTCAACAGAAAAAGTATAAAGATCATTGTTTTCCAACTCATCCAGTACCAAATTTTTAAAACTCATTACCTGATAATTCTCGCCTTCTTCAGAAAAACTTATTTCAATAATTCTTCCGGGAAAAGCGAGGCCTTCTTGTTCAACATAATTTTCATAGAATTGTTTTCTTATCACATCTCCATCCGGAGAAAAAAAGACAACACCAAAAAGCTTTTTATCGATTACCGAAATTAGGATTTTTCCCAAATCATCAGCAAGTTTGGAGGGGGGAGTCCAGGTAGTAATAACCATCTCGCCTTCTTTAACTACCTCAGTAATTGTATACTGTGTGCGTTTTAATCCAAACTCGGGTAAATGACTGCTCAAAGCCAAGTGAAATACTGAAAATTCAGCCATAGATGGGTTGAAATTTCGCTGCACAATCTGCTCATCAACGATACGATATGTAACCGTATCAGTTGTTAGCAACATACTTGACTCAGGAAAGCTCAGATCATAAACTATTTTTTTTTCATTTCGGTCGTAATATATTTTTCCCATAGTCAGGCTCTGTTCACCACTACTGAGTTTTGTTTTCACTGAAACATCAGCACGGATTCTGAAAAACTGTTGAGCCGGCAGTGCAAATGGTACCACTAAGAATACAAAGAAAAATACATGGTGAAGAATTCTCATGCTTATTGATATTCGTTACTCCTTGAGGAAAATAAAAAATAACCTGCTGGATTCCAACAGGTTATTTTCATATTCTATAGTTTGTCACTATTAGAAAGAAGACGTGTATTGGTAGAAATACCCACCGCCACCAATAAGAGCGTTAACGATACATCCAATTATTGATCGCTTAGTTTCAGCTGGATCATCAGCTACCAGCCAAACTACAAGAACTCCAACAGGGCCAAGACAGCAACCCCATAAGAATCCACCTATACCTAAAGCCTTGTCATTCATCAGGTCAAAGCCATAGAATGCACTTGAATGTGTCATGCCTGAAACTAGCTCATTTTCAGAGGCAATCATGTCTGACAAGCTCACTCCCGGATTGTCAAGGACAAAGTCCTCTAAAGACGTTAAGTCGCTCATCTCAAGCTCAATTGCTTCCTGATTATAGGAAAATAAGCCCGCTTGTCCGGCCATACTGCTACCAGCTATCAATAAAGCTAAGCTGGCAAGTAAAATAGTTTTCTTCATTAGAACAGAATTTGATTTTGATTACGAAATATAGAAAAATTGTTTGTCATTATTGTCTTCCTATTGAATTTAGAATTAGAATAATAAATATTTTTAGTTTTTTTTATATCTTAGTGCTTCATTAAACGGAATGAAACTTCACTTTTAAAATCATAAAATTATGAGAAAAACGTTTACTCTTGTTGGTATTTTGCTTATTAGTATTTCGCTAACATCTTTTGCCGGAAACTATAAACTAGACCAGAGCAAAATTAATGCCATGATGTCGGATGCTCAGGAAGTAATTGCACCTTCAGCCCTTGATTTGGGCTCACTTTGCAGTATTCCTGGTACTGATGCCCAGCTAGCTGAGAAAGATCCTATTATTGCTTTTCTTTTAACTGCTACTGCAGGTGTTGGTATAGCCGGTATTCATCGTTTATATCTTGGAACAGAAACCATGACATTTGTTGTGTATCTGCTAACACTTGGTGGTTGTGGTATTATTCAAACAGTTGATGCTATTATGCTGTTATTGGTTTTAATAGATGATGAAAAGAGCATTGATCCTTATCTGAATAATCCTGAGATTCTGATGTGGAAAGATCAGATGTAGGCAAGTAGTTACTATTTCTGTTTTCCTAAGGAAATAAGAAATTCTTTAACCGGCTGTGAGTACGCTTGTGCTTTCAGCCGGTTTTTCTTTTTACACAATTCAGCAGCTCTTATCTGTCCTCCGGAATGTAATTTCTGCAAAATTGTTGCACCACTCAACCAACCTGTAACATAGAACCCACTCAAAAACGTCCACCCTGATATTCCCAAAACAATAGCATGTAGTCCAAAATTATAAATTCCATCACCTATTGATCCGGCATATATCTGTCCTGACCCTGGTATGATAGTTGACCATTTTCTGGCCTTTGCAGGATCTTTGAATACTGGAAGATCCCTATTCATCAAAGAATCAAACTGCTCATGAAGCTTGCTGTCTGCATTATGCTTTGGAATAGTAGTCAGATATAGATTTCCAAAAGCGCTCACTTTTCCCCAATTACTTTCTTCCAGGGCTGCCAGAGCGAGTAGCAGGTAAACCATACTTTCATGCTCCGTGCCAAGTATAAATGGGATACCCATTTGTCCTCTGGAAAGTGATTCCTGGTAATCATCGTTAAGAAAACTCAGCAAAACCATCTCGTAAATTACTGCAGGACGAAGGCTGTCAGGGGCCGCTATAAGATTGATTGTTTCTAAAACCTCTAACCCACGGTCATAAGCTTGCATTTTCTTTAGTGCTTGTGCACGACCAAGTCTGGCTTGAATTATTTCAGCCGGATCAGATGATATAAAGGCAGCATACTCATAAGCCAGATTAGCTTCTGAGTATTTGCCTTGCGACATAAAGGCTCCGGCCTCGCTTAAATTGTTCTGCGCATTAACGGTAATAGTCGCGCAGAGGAATAAGCAAAGTAGCCACAATAGCTTGTTCTTTACCCTCATAAAATCTTTCCCGATAAGTTTTTATACTGATGATACTACCATAGATATTACCCAGATAGAATACACCGAACAGACTTGTGAAAATGATGCTGTTCCAGCTTACAATACCTGATTTCAGAATGTTTTCAACTGCTATACCTCCTAAGCCGGCCAACAAAAGAAAACTTCCTATTCCGGTTCCTTTTTCCCCGGCATAGATTTTTCCCGCACCTGGAATTATGGTAGATAATAATCCACTTATCGCCATTGATCTCGGACGAAAATCCATAATTTCCAGAGTGTATTCTTTAAGTAACTCAATCTGGTCGCTATATACCGTATTTTGATTGCTGAGACTATTAAGTGCCAGCAATGCTGAGTCGGCTTGCGAACTCAACAGATATAACCCTGAGTTTTGAATTCTTAGTAATTCCTTTTCAATTTTATCCGGGTTTTTTATTTGGCTAAGATCATGCCTGGCATCATCATATCTGCCTAAATATGCTAAACTCCAAGCACTGAAAAACATCGATCGGTTAAATAACCTGGAATCTGAAGACACTTTTCTGAAGTTTTCCACACCCTCTGAAACTCTTTTGAGATTATACATTGCCCAGGCTCGGTAGAAATTGAGTGAATCTGCCTTTGATCCGGTAATATGTGATGGCAGGGCCGAGGTGAGATCAATAACTTCCTGAAAGTCTCGGTTATCAGAAAGGTGACGGGCATAATCAGCTTGCAGATATTGTGCCTGAGATCCTATGAACCAGAGCAAAAGCACGAATGTAAAAGTGATATGCTTTCGTTTCATTATTTTATTTGGTAATAATCAATTTGTTCTCGCACTTTGTGAATTTGAAAATCAATCTCCCATGGGGGGTAATCATATAGAGCCAGACGATTACAACGACTGATACGGTCTGCCGTAAAAATTACACCTCTGAGAATCCCGTACTCCTGCAGGAGGTTCTTGCTATAAGCAGAACATGAAGGAGAGTATATGCAAGTAGCTGACAATTGAGGAGATATCATTGTTTGATAGCCCCATAGCAGGCCACCAAAAGCCAGAGTGAAAGGGTTGAAGCGAACGAGAGCTGAAGGATGATCTGATAATAAAAAAACTGGCAAATGCTTATGACCTGCATGAGCATCATGTGATTTTTCTTGAACCTTGTCAAAAACTAATGTGAAATCTTCTTGAAATGATTGACCTGATAGTGAGATAGTCAGCACTAAGAAAAACAATAAGAAAGATATTTTACTTAATAATTTGAACATCGTCAGGGATTTCAAGGTTGAATTTCTTTGGGTCGCAGTCTTCTCCAAAACGATAGTCACTATATGACATTCGCTTGATCAATGAATCACCCTCAGGAAAAAACACAATCTCAGTTATCATAGCAGGTACTTGGCTATCATATATTTTCACAAACTCTTCAAAATAGACTTTCAAAACTGTTGCTCCTTTTGTATTAATGTATTCAGCATAGATTGGGATGAGATTTTCATGAACCAGCTCGATCTTATCAACCTGATCAAGTAAATGTAAGGGTGCCTGCCAGGTAGTAACAAATACTCCATTATCACTTTTGCTTTCTGTAATTGAGAATCCTAACTCTTTGAATCCCAGGTCGTAAGTTTGATTGATTAAGAAGTAATATAAGTTATTGTTGCGACTAGTAAGAGCCTCATTAGCTTTAATAACCATTTTTTTCTCTTTCGGTTGATAGAGCCTGGCTTCACCAAGAGGGTTGCTGATGAAAATAAACTCTTCAGGAAAATAATTGTACATGAGAATCTGTCCTGATGGGAACTCG
>JAGLDP010000103.1 GCA_023145515.1 Bacteroidales bacterium | reverse complement strand
ATACAAATCTGCCTCTGCAGTGATTACCTTACCACTCTGGAGTGTTTGAGTAAGCAAATGCGTGGAAACTCTTTTCTGCTTTTGAGCCTGACTCTGAATAGCAATAATGAGTAAAATAGAAATGATAAATGTGATTCTTTTTGTCATTGATTTGCACCGGATTAATTCTTTCTTCGTGTAATTTCTTGCTTGATCAGTTTTAACTCCCGACTAGTTTGACCTGCAATAGATGTATTTTCTTCAGCTCTTCGGATTAAATATGGCAGAACGTGTTTAACCGGACCAAAAGGCAGGTATTTTGCTACGTTGTATCCTTCGTGACCCAGATTGAAGCTGATATTGTCACTCATTCCGAATAATTGTGAAAACCAAACACGATCATCAGATCGTTTAATCCCATTTTCTTCCATCAGCACGGCTAGCAGTTCATTTGAATTTTCATTATGAGAACCATTAAAGACCGATATTTTGTCTATATGTTTGATTGTGAACCTTAAACCATCGTCATATACCTTGTCGGTTGAGAGTTTATCTGGATTAATAGGATCAGTATATCCTTTTTCTTCGGCACGCTTTCGTTCTTTTTCCATATACGCACCCCTGACAAATTTGATACCAAGAAAATACTTTCCTTCTACAGCTCTTTGATAAGAAGCATCAAGGTATGCCAGACGATCATGTCGGTACATCTGAAGGGTGTTAAAAACAATAGCCTTTTCTTTATTGTATTTAACCATCATATCTTCACAAACTTCATCAATGAAGTTTTGGTACCATGAATCTTCAGCATCTATCAAGATTGGTATATTCTGATTGTAAGCTTCCTTACACATAGTATTCACTCGTTTCCTGAATTCTTCCCCCTCCTTTAATATTTCTTCACTAACAGGTTCTCCTGAACTCATCTTCTCTAAAACCTCAGCTCTGGTGAAAGCTGTTGGTTTGAATACAGCAAAAGGGATATTTGTATCACTACCTGCGTTCACTATTGTTTTCATAGTTTCTTCAAGAGCTGCCGCAATATCTTCAGGCCGTTCTTTTCCTTCTACTGAGTAATCCAGAATAGCTTTGACCTTGAAGGGTTCAAGCTTGCGAATAACAGGCATAGATTCCTCAATGGTTTCACCCCCGCAGAAGTGGGCATATATCGTTGGTTTTATTGCCCATGAAACAGGAATCCTTAAGCCTAGTGCCAGTTGAGTGAAAATATTTCCAATTTTCACCAAAAAAGGAGAGCCAACCATTTTGAACAGCCAGTATGCTTTTTTGAGCTCCAGGTTTGTTTTGTACTTAAAAGCAATTTCAGTGTTTTCGAATTTTATCATATTGTCAAAATAAGGAGCCACAAATTTAGCGGAATATTTCTATATCTTTGCCTATCCACACAGACTTGATAAATAGTGAAGAATACCCACTCTTATACACAAGACCTTAGCCTGTCAACAGATATTTCTTATGATTTGGCACAGTTCACCGTAGAGTTCTCAGACGATAAAATTTTCGTCTTACTCGATAGCAACACTTATGAATACTGTTGGGATTTTGTTAAGTCCTTCAGAAATATACCCAAAAATCAAATACTGATTATTGAACCAGGAGAGGAAAACAAAAGTTTGAGTCAGGTTGAACTGGTTTGGAACTTTCTTGGCGAGCAAAAAGCTGACAGGAAATCAATCTTAATAAATATTGGAGGAGGCATGCTGACAGACCTGGGTGGTTTTGCTGCTTCAACTTTTAAGAGAGGTATCGATTTTCTTAATGTGCCTACTACACTATTGGCTATGGTGGATGCAAGTGTTGGGGGGAAAACCGGGATCAATTTCCGAGGCTTGAAAAATGAGATTGGCGTTATTCAGAAAGCTCTGCACGTGTTTATGTATTTGCCGTTCCTCAGAACTATTGATGAGGAAAACTACCTTTCTGGCTTTGCAGAAATGTTAAAAGTTGCAATTATTGGTGATGTAAAGCTGTGGTCTGAATTGAAGGAGTTCGATCTGGAAGAAAAATCTGAAGAAATCATTGCTCGCTTGCTATGGCGTTCAGTAATGATTAAAAAGGAAATTATTGAACTTGATCCGAGAGAAACCGGCATAAGAAAGGCTCTGAATTTCGGACACACAGTTGGTCATGCTCTTGAGAGTATTTGCCTTTCTGATAATCATCATCTCCTTCATGGATATGCTGTTGCCTTTGGAATGGCTATCGAGGCATCTTTGTCGTATAGCTTTGCATCACTATCAAGTGATGAAGCTCATGATATCCAGGAAACAATAAGAAGAATTTACGGAAAAGCCCCTATAGAGTTGAAGGAACGAGAAAAACTCATTGCTTACATGCGCTTTGATAAGAAAAACGAGCATAATCAGATTAACTTTACTTTAGTTAATAAGATCGGCTCGTTTAAGATCAATAATTATATTAATGAAGAGCACATTAGCGGGGCAATAAGTATGCAGACCCCTATTAGTCGCTAATCTCCATGATTACACGCTGATAATCAGGGTTCAGCCATGGATCAAGTAATTCCTTTAGTTTGTCGTATTCATCTGCTTGAATAAGAGTTTTCTGAATTAAAAGGCTTCGCATACTTGTGATTTTGCCGCTTTCGTAACTGTGTCTTATACTGATCCGACCCACTTCATTTTTTAGACTAAAATCGATCATTAGATCAATCGGCTTAAAGTTTGCCGGGACTATTATGCTCAATCTTTGAAATTCACGAATAGGATGGGGAAGAACAAAGTCACTATCTCTGTTAGTACTAAGATGTTTGATTCCCCAGCTATTAAACCCTTCATGGTAATAGGGTAAGTCAATCTGGATCTTATTACCGAAAACAATTACAGCATCTGATATTTCAGTTTCAAATGAAAGCACAGTAGACTTGGGATGTGCTCGCTCAATAATTCCCTTGCCTGAATATATTCCATTAATAGCATCAGGATTCATTTTAATAGCCATGTAGGGGTTTGCTGGTCCCATGAAATTAGCATCAAATTCCCCTTTTAATACAGCATTTTTTATCAATTTTAGTTCGCCGTCCCATGATAGTTGAAACTCTTCAACAGGCAGATTTTTTAGATTGACTTTGCTGTATCCCATTTCCAGAGGGATGAAATAGTGGTTTGGGTATTTACTGCTAATGCTTTGTAATTGAACATGATCAGTGCCTAAATAATAATCTGCTCCAGCTACTGGAAATTGAATTAAATCAAAGGATAGTAAATCAAGATTACCGATAAGATTGATGCTTGAATCTTCATTGAAAATGTATTCTGGAACAGTTGCAACAGGAGTGGCTTTCCAACCCGTACTTCTTATCAGAGCACATAACAAAACAGCTTTTTCTTCCTTTGTTCCAGCCATAGATTCCCATGTTTGTACAGCTGGCCTGATTTTGTATTCAGTCAGGGATAATGGAACAGGGATAGTCTGGATTTCTTCACTTACAATTTTCTGAAGTGCTCCAATTTTTTCAAAAGTATCAGTTTTTCCCTTCAGGCTTTCATTTACCCTATTGCGCATGCCAATATTTGTTTCAAAAGTGAAAGCTTTCTGGCTTGTAAATTCATTAAATATGGGAAATAAACTATCTGCAGAACTGAATACTATTTGTTTTTTGTTTCCATTAAATCGAACTCCAAATGGCTCAGGAGAGTTTTGATCAATATTTGATTCTTCCCAGGTGTAAACCTTATACTTACCCTTCTTTTTGATCTTGGGAGTAGAATTCAGATTGATATTTTTATAGTTGACGGATTGATCTTTTGGTACTTTAACAACAAGTTTGAAATTCATAACCGGACAATCATTGGATAGAATCTCATGTCCCATCAGCGCAGGTTTTGAACCCGGTTTTGAATATATGGTATAACTTGAGTTAATGACAGCTCCACGTTCCAATGCAGTATGAACAACTGCTTTGTGACGTAAATGACTGAAATGAGATGATCCTCTGGCAAATGATGGAATCATATCTACATATCCATTTTCAGGAACCTGAACAGTTTTGCCATCAGGCGTTTGAGTTTCAGCTTGTTCTACAACTACTGAATCAGTCTCTGGATTATAATAAATATCCGTTTGTCCGTACAATGAATGGAAAGCTCTGTGAGTAAGTAATTTTTGAGATTTTATTACTTGCTTCTCAAAGCTCCCATCTGAATGGAGAATATATGTCTTTTCTAAGTTTAGATAAACGGCCTCGGCATCGGTGAACTCAGGAGTGATAACATCAGGCTGGCAGGCTGCAAGTCCGATTAGTAGTGCAAGAGCTATTCCTTTGATTTTCATTACTTCACAATTAGAATGATAGGTTCTTTAGAAACTTGTTTTTGTGCCAGAACAGATTTTTTAAAACTGTTCCAGTCTTCAGGCTGATATATGCGTTTGTAGTATTCAGCTTTTTGAGTCACAATCAGCTTATTCCCCTCAGTTGCAAGACTAGCTGTCCAGGAGGCACCAGAGCCTGAAACAGACTCAAGGTTTGGCTGATGAGCAATGCTGATAGGTTGATTGAAAGTAATTACTTCTTCAAAATCAATCAGCCGTGAGCAGGACTCACGGAAAGGATACTTCCTTTTTTCTATGCTGGTGTTAATCCTCAGGTGAGCTTGCTGCGAGGTGAAGATCTTTTCGAAAGCGATTGGTGTCAGAATTATCTCTGTATTTCTGACCACTGCATATTTAGCTACTTTAAAGTGGTACTTTAACTTGATATTACCGTCAAGAACCTGAACAATATTCACCGGAGAATATGAGCTCTCAAGCAAAATGGCATTCGGAATATAATCCAGAATCAGGTTGTCAAGATTTTGTTTCCACCTCTTCTTGTCTGATCCGCTAAAATTCCTTCTGAAAGCAGCATCTGTCTGTCCTTCTGCTGTAAGAATTAATTGACAATCAAGATCACCATTAGCTTTTATGCTGGATTGAACCCGGATCTTGAGATAATGATTTTCCGGAGCTGATAAGGGAGCCTCTTGCAGATCAAGTCCGTCAGGTGTTCCTATCAGATAATTTTGTTGTTGCTCAGCACTTGACCATAACTCTCTTACAAACGGAACCCACGTAGGATCCAGCATATGGAGTTTGCCATCAGAGAGCCTGACAGCAGCTACAGAATGGTTGAACTGGTCGGCAGGGATATAATCTATTCTTGATCCGGCCATTGTCATGGCTGCATAAGATTCAAATCCTGCAGCGCGAAGCATCGTTACTAAAAGCCCGGCTTTATCTTTACAAACACCACATCTATCTGTTAATGTCATCTGTCCTTTATGGATTGTGTAACCTTCTCCTGGACCCATATTCAGACCAAAATATCTGATTTCATCGGCTACCCAATGGGTTAGTCTGCTGACAGAATCAATCTCGTTTTCAGCTTCTTCCAGGATTTCATTTACCAGACTATTGATCTCAGGCGTAGTTTCAAAACTCCCAAAATCTTCATTGACCCCATAAAACCATTTTGATTTAGAAAACCAGTCAGGCGCAGTGGATATCAGTACCTTTGGGGCAACATCTGAAAGTCCTACCATGTTGGGTTCTGATGCAAATGGTTTCAGATCAGTAGCCCAGAAGCACCAAGCATAATTATCACTTGTTTCTTTCTCTTTGCTCTTAAGAATACCTTTGCCATTATATAACTTATATTGGGCAGTTTTTGTTTTTGGCATGTCAACCTGATAATATTTAATCAGAGTTGGTTGGCTAACCCAAAAAGGAATGATGTCATAAAAATGTCCGCGCATAGGAGGAATGTATTTATCTTCATTATCCTGATGCAACAAGGCATAAGTGTATCCTTTTTTAAACATGAAAACCTCCACACCATCGCCAGGTTCCAGTCGGCCGATATCCATTAGCTTTTCGCTGGCTCCCCATAAAATTGTTCCTCCGGGAGTTAAATAGTTCATTTCATCCTCAAGGTCAAAAACAATTTCTTGTCCGTTTTTCTTATAAACAATAACCTTTCTGATCTCAGCGTAGGCCGACATTGGATCGTAGCCATATTTTATCGCATGCAACTGTCGCCCGCCCGCCGGGGTAAGAATTTTAAACAGTTGGTGGGTTTGATAATAGCTTAATCCGGTTTCCTGCATATCCACGTGGGTGGAATCAAACAAGACAAGATAGGCAGCTCCAGGATAATCATTTTGATCACCTGAAGAGTTAAGCAAGCCGGCAGAGCTCTCTGATTGTGCTTGCAAGCCAGTAAAGACCAGAAGCAGAATACTTAGTATACTCGTGAGTTTTTTCATATAATGTGGAAAATTAAAACTGGGCAAAGATAAATATTTTCAGTTAGCCGGTGGTGTCTCTGCGCTTCTGAAAAAAGTGTAATAAAAGATCTGCACATTCTTTTTCAAGCACCCCGCTGATAAGTGTTGTTCTGGGATGTAAAACTGGATGATTAAGAAGTTGAAAGCCGCGTTTCTGGTCAGCAGCACCAAAAACTATTCGCCCGATCTGCGTCCAGTAAGCAGCACCAGCACACATAAAACAAGGCTCTAGAGTAACATAAAGAGTGCATTCTGCCAGGTACTTGCCCCCAATAGACTGAGCGGCAGCAGTAAAAGCCTGCATCTCAGCATGTGCAGTTACATCAGTTAATTGCTCTGTTAGGTTGTGTGCCCGGGCAATAATCTTGCCACGAGCTGTAATTATGGCTCCAACCGGCACTTCTCCAATGTCAAAAGCCTTCTGAGCCTCCTGCAAGGCCTGACGCATGAAATAGACATCATCCATGCCCGCAAGTTAGGTGTTTTTTAGTAGTTTTGCAGCCAGAAATAAATCAGTAAATTATGTACCGTACACATACTTGTGGA
>JAGLDP010000102.1 GCA_023145515.1 Bacteroidales bacterium | reverse complement strand
TCTAAAGAAGATGTACATAACGCAATAAAAAACATCGATAAAGGAATTTTTCCGAATGCATTCTGTAAAGTTATTCCCGATATTTTAGCAGGCGATGCTGACTACTGTAATATTATGCATGCTGACGGTGCTGGTACAAAATCAGCTTTGGCATATTTGTATTGGAAAGAAACTGGTGATCTGAAAGTGTGGAAAGGAATAGCACAGGATGCTATTGTGATGAATACCGATGATTTGATTTGTGTTGGAGCTACGGATAATATCCTGGTATCATCAACCATCGGAAGAAATAAAAATCTTATTCCGGGAGAGGTGATTTCTGCAATTATTAATGGTACAGCAGAGGTGATTGAACAGTTTAATTCCTGGGGAATGAATATGGTCTTTACCGGTGGCGAAACAGCTGATGTTGGTGACCTGGTGCGTACAGTAATTGTCGACTCTACAGTAACTGCTCGCATGCCCCGTAAAGATGTGATTAGTAATGAAAAAATTCAGGCTGGAGATGTTATCGTAGGACTGTCTTCTTTTGGACAGGCAAGTTATGAAGATGTGTATAATGGTGGAATGGGCAGTAATGGGCTGACCTCCGCTCGTCATGATGTTTTTCATCATTATCTGGCTGAAAAATATTCTGAATCATTTGATCCTGATGTACCAGAAGAGTTAGTTTATTCAGGGAGTTTGAAGCTAACCGACGCTATAAGTGAACTGGGAATTGATGCAGGACAATTGGTTTTATCTCCTACTCGTACTTATGCTCCTGTAATCAGGCAGGTTTTGAATCAGTTCAGACAAGATATACATGGTCTGATTCATTGCTCTGGTGGTGCTCAAACCAAAGTGCTGAATTTTGTTGAGAACCTACATATTGTTAAAGACAACCTGTTTCCTATTCCGCCCCTGTTCAAAATAATTCAGGAGCAGTCAGGAACAAGCTGGCAGGAAATGTACAAGGTTTTTAATATGGGACACCGATTTGAAGTGTATCTGCCATCAGAACGAGCACAGGATATTATTGATATTGCTGCAACGTTTAATATGGAGGCCCGAATTGTTGGGTACTGTGAAGAAGCAGAAGGGAAGAAGCTGACAATAAGAACTGAAAACGACGATTTCTTTTATTAGCTCTTTTCCTGAGGTATAACGTCGAATCACAGAATCACAGAATCACAGAATAATGTTACTAGAAAAACTAAAAGGCGTAGCCGATCGCTTTGAAGAAGTGGGCAGATTGATAACAGAGCCTGATATTATCAAAGACATGAAGCGCTATGTCAAGTTAAGTAAAGAGTATAAAGGACTTGAAAAAGTGGTAAAAGCGTATCATGAATACAGCAATATCTTAAGTAATATCAGCTCTTCTAAGCAGATTCTGGATGAGGAAAAAGATGGTGAGCTCCGTGAGATGGCTAAAGAAGAACTTGATCAGCTGACTACCAAAAGGAAGGATATGGAAGAAGAGATTAAGTTCTTACTATTGCCTGTAGATCCAGAGGATGGAAAAAATGCGATAGTTGAGATCAGGGCAGGTGCAGGTGGTGATGAAGCCAGTATTTTTGCCGGAGATCTTTTTCGTATGTACACAAAGTATTGTGATATCAAGGGGTGGAAAATTAGCTTGAATAATCAAACAGAAGGAACCTCAGGTGGGTTCAAGGAAATTATCTTTAAAGTATCCGGAGCAGGAGTTTATGGAGTAATGAAGTATGAATCAGGAGTGCATCGCGTACAAAGAGTTCCGCAAACAGAAACACAGGGCAGAGTACACACTTCTGCTGCCAGTGTAGCTGTATTGCCAGAAGCTGAGGAGTTTGATATTCAGCTTATTCCAAGTGATATTAGAGTAGATACTTACTGCTCATCCGGTCCGGGAGGCCAATCTGTGAATACAACATATTCTGCTATACGTCTGACGCATGAGCCTTCTGGTATTGTAGTTACTTGTCAGGATCAGAAATCTCAGATTAAGAATAAAGATAAAGCCATGGTGGAACTCCGGACTAGATTGTATAATCTTGAGTATCAGAAGTATATGGATGATATTACTTCAAAAAGGAAGACTATGGTTTCAACAGGAGATCGTTCAGCTAAGATTCGTACATACAATTACCCTCAGGGAAGAATGACAGACCATAGAATTACTTTTACTCTGTATAATCTCCCTTCGATTTTAGATGGTAATATTCAGGAAATTATTGATAAATTGACCATTGCTGAAAATATTGAACGTTTGAAGGCTTCGGGCATATAAAAAGGTAATGAACAGAAGAGAAATCTATCAGGAGATACACAAGAAAAAATCCTTCCTATGCGTCGGATTAGATTCAGATATCCAGAAGCTTCCTGCTGTTGTTAAAAATGATCCTGATCCTATTTTCAGGTTTAACAAAGAAATAGTTGATGCCACTCATGAATATGCTGTTGCCTATAAGCCTAACCTGGCATTCTACGAGGCTCTTGGTTCTAAAGGCTTGATAAGCCTTGAAAAGACTGTTGATTATATTAGATCAGTTGATCCCTCTCTTTTTATTATTGCTGATGCCAAGCGTGGAGATATTGGTAATACAGCCAATCAATATGCCCGTGCTTTTTTTGTGCATTTTGATTTTGATGCCATAACCCTATCGCCATATATGGGGCGTGATTCTATTGAACCTTTCCTGGATTATCCTGATAAATGGGTTATTATCCTGGCTTTAACGTCAAACAGGGGAGCTGAAGATTTTGAGAAAAAGCAATTAATTGGATCAACGTTCTTGTATGAGGAGGTTATTCAATCAAGTATGAGTTGGGGTAATCCTGATAATCTGATGTTTGTAGTTGGAGCTACCCAATCTGAATATCTTCAGAGTATTCGGGAGCTTGCTCCTGATAATTTTTTCCTTGTGCCTGGAGTTGGTGCCCAGGGAGGAGATTTAGAGTCTGTGATTGAATCAGGACAAAATTCTACAGGTGGCTTACTTATAAACAGCTCCAGGGGTATTATCTTTGCATCTGACGAAGCTGATTTTAGTGAAAAAGCCGGATTAGCTGCTGCAAGCCTGCAAAAAAGTATGTCTAAATATTTCTAAGTTTTTTTTCCATTTTCCACTCTGATTCTCGTCTATACTAATAAAGATTTATTGGTATGACAGAAGATTTTTTACATTACATCTGGCGATATGGACTTTTTCGTCAGAATTCTCTACAGACAGATGAAGGATTACCGGTCTCTATAATAAGATCAGGCTTGTATAATCGTGATTCAGGTCCAGATTTCCTTAATGCCAGAATCCAGATAGGTAGTTCTTTATGGGTAGGACACGTTGAAATTCATATCAAGTCTTCAGATTGGTATCATCATAATCATCATACCGATAAGGCTTATGATCAGGTGGTTTTGCATGTAGTATATACTAATGACAGGCCGGTATCTACTACACAGGGTTCTCACATACCTGCTGTTTGCCTTGATATTCCAGATAAGTATTATCAGAATTACCAAACGATGGTTAACAATATAGCACCCTTGCCATGTGGTGAAAACTGGAAAAACTTGCCAATCATTCAGGTAGAGAATGCGATCTTAGGTATGGGCGTAGAAAGGATGGAGGCTCGCTTCAACTGGCTCAAAGACAAATTGGCTCGTAATAAGGGTGGGTGGAAAGATCTTTTTCTACAAGTGTTTTTCAGAGCTTATGGTTTTGGCAAAAACCAGGATAATTTTGATTATTTGGCGCAGTCTATTCCTTACACTGTGATCGAAAAGCACCGGCATAATTTGTTCCAGTTAGAGAGCCTCTTTTTCGGACAATCGGGTTTGCTTCCTGAGAGAGATTCAGATCCTTATCCCAGGGCTTTGAAAACTGAATATACTTTTCTTAGAAATAAATACAAGCTAAAGATCAACCCCTCTATAATGTGGAAGTACATGAAAACCAGACCTGCCAATCAGCCAATACCGCGATTGGCACAATTGGCAGCCTGGTTTCATCAGTCTGATGAGTTTTTTCAACTGATTCTGAAGAATGGCCTTGATGCCACTTTGCTGCCTATGGATTCATTCGTATCATCCTATTGGAAAACTCATTATGGATTTGGACAGACTGCTTCCGAGCCGGTTCCGCTACTGGGTGAGTCGGCTATTCAACTTTTACATATTAATGCAGTTTTGCCTCTAAATGCAATATACCAGAAACAGCATGAATCTGGAAGCTCTGTCGCTAAGTGGCTTGAAGTTCTGGAGCAATTGCCTGCTGAGAGAAACTTTGTTATGCGAATATGGAAGGATGCTGGTTTTAGAATCCCAAATGCGTTTTATTCTCAGGCATTTCTATATATGTACAAGAATTATTGTGTGGATCGTAAATGTCTTAACTGTCGCCTTGGACAGCTAATTCTTAAAAGTTGAAAAGTCAGTTGGATTTTGTATTTTTATGAGCATCCGAAATATGCTTATATGGCCAATAATAAAGTGAAAAATCAATATCGCAGTTTAAATAGCACTCTGCTGGCTGTAATATTTTTAATTGTTGTTATTGTTATCGGTATCGTTGGTTATCAGATAATTGAAGGTTATACATTTGAGGAGGCTTTGTACATGACGGTCATCACCATGTCAACCGTTGGGTTTACTGAAGTTAGAGCACTTAGCTCTTCCGGGCATTTGTTCACGGTGTTTTTGATTTTTGCCTCAATTGGGATATTCGCATATGTATTAGGTACCTTTTCTAGATTTTTAATTGATGGGGGATTTCGAGAGTATAATTTTAATAGAAAACTTGGCAGGAGGATAAAACGTATGAATGGACATGTGATTATTTGTGGATATGGTCGTAACGGAAAGCAGGTTTCAATAGAGCTTTCAAGTCATAAACGTACTTTCATTATTATCGAGTCTGATGAGGATATTATTCGGAAAATTCGTGATGATGGGATCAAGAATTATATTCTGGGAGATGCAACGCGTGATGATATTCTTGAAAGTGCAGGTGTCAGAACTGCTGAAGCTCTTATTACTACTCTTCCGAATGATGCTGATAATACTTTTGTGGTGATTACTGCTCGAAGTATGAGTGAAAAGCTCAGGATCATTTCAAGAGCCTCAGAGGATCGTGCTGATGAAAAAATCAAAATGGCTGGAGCAGATAATGTTATCATGCCTGATCGGATTGGAGGAGTGAGGATGGCCAAACTTGTGGCCCAGCCTGATGTGGTTGAGTTTATTGATAATATACTTCTTCAGAGTGATAGCAAGGTTAAGCTCGAGGAAATCGATGGCAGAAAGATTGATAGCTGCTTCCTTGAAGGAACAATAAGAGATTTGCAGGTAAGAACCAATTCTGGTGCTGCAATTGTGGGAATAAAGGCTAAAAGTGGAGAATACATTTTTAATCCTGCTCCAGATGTTCAGCTCTCATGCGATGATAAACTATTTGTTTTAGGTTCTCCTTCTCAAATTGCGAAATTGCAATCTGCTGTGGAAGGCAAAGCATAATGTTCTATGAAGAAAATTTTGATAAGCGGATCTAATGGATTATTAGGACAAAATCTTCTGGATCAGTTAATCCCAAGGCACGATTGTCAGATTCTGGCGATATCAAAATCACCTGACCTCTATCCATGCCAATCAGGCTACAGCTTCAAGCAAATTGATTTGTCACAAAGACAGAACGTACTGGATATTCCTGAGTATTTTTGTCCTGATATAGTAATTCATGGTGCTGCCATGACTCAGGTTGATCCCTGTGAGCTGAATCCTGATCTTTGTACAAAGGTGAATGTAGAAGGAACCCGTAATATGGCGGATCTGTCTGCAAGTTGTGGAGCGAAATTTATTTATATCTCTACCGATTTTGTGTTTGATGGTGAGGGCGGTCCTTACAAGGAGGATGATATTCTTAATCCGGTTAGTCATTACGGATGGTCAAAACTTGAGGGCGAAAAGATTACTCAAAGCATTAATGTTCCATGGGCTATCGTCAGAACAATTCTGGTTTATGGATTAACTCCTGCCATGAGTCGCTCAAACCTTGTTTTATGGGTTAAGGAATCTCTTGAAAAGAAACAGGCAATCAGAGTAGTGGAGGATCAGTTCAGAATGCCAACTCTTGTTAATGATTTGGTTTGGGGTGTTATTAGGATTATGGATTTGGAGAAACAGGGTATTTATCACTTGTCAGGGTCTGATTACAGAAGTATCCTGGAACTGGCAATCGAAATAGCACAGTTTTTTGATTTGGATACCAGTTTGATTAGCCCTATTCATTCTTCAGAGCTAAATCAGCCAGGTAAACGTCCGCCAAATACAGGATTTATTCTTGATAAGGCACGCACCGAACTGGGTTACCAGCCAAAAAACTTCAACCAGGGCCTAACTGTGGTACAGAATTTGCTTGAAGAGATGAAATAGCAATTCCTTAATATGAAACTAGTAGCGAGCACAACAATCCTGGTGTTTTTCTTTCTACTGTATGCCTGCACTAAAGAGCAGCCAAGAGAATGGCAAGACCCAGAAGTATCTCTGGAAAAAGTGGGTGGGTGTAAAGATTTTACTCCAAAAACAGATTCAGATTATCCCAATGATACAGATTGTCTTTCGTTTGAGTTCGACGGAGATAGTATACTGACCATGACTCACATAAATGCCGGGTTCAATTGTTGTCCTGAAGAGTTTATTGTGAAAGTGGACATACGGAATGATACCATTTATATAACGGAGTCTGAACGAGATGGTTTATGTGATTGTAATTGCTTGTATGATTTGCATTTCACAATTCAACCTCTTCCTCCGGGAATCTATCACATTACGGTAGATGAGCCTTATGTCAGACAATCAGATGATCCACGATTAGAAGATCAGATCGATCTGACAAAGGCCGGATCTGGCGAATTTTGTGTGAGTCGCTCACATTATCCCTGGGGGATATGATTGGTAGAAGGCGCAAGGCACAAGGCACAAGGCACAAGGCGCAAGGTTTAATTATTAATCGTTTTATTACAATAGCATGAAATATTTTTTAACAATAATAATTGTTTTTCTTACTTCGATTATAGTTTCTTGTGACAAGGGAGAGGAGCCAAGGCCTTTGAATCTGCCTTTGAAATCGCAAGAACTAATAGGTTCTAGTAATGCTTTCGGATTGAATCTTTTTAGGGCAGTGCTGGAGGCTGAAGAGGCAGATGAAAATGTGATGATTTCTCCTCTCAGTGTTTCGCTTGCTTTATCAATGACTTATAACGGGGCTGAGGGTGATACCAAATTTGCCATGGAGGAGGTTATGGAGATGACCGGACTATCACGCGAGGAGATTAATGAATTGAATAAGCAATTAGTTGCTGCCTTGTTAGCACATGACCCTCAGGTAATCTTAGAAATTGCCAATTCAATCTGGTACAAAGATGGGTTTGATGTTAAATCAGACTTCATTGACAGAAATCAGAATTATTATAATGCAGTAGTCCGGGCAATGGATTTTAGCGACCCTGAAACTGTTGATGTAATCAATGATTGGGTGTCTGAAAAGACACATGAAAAAATCGATAAGATTGTTGATGAGATTAGTCCTGATTCTTTCATGTTCCTGATTAATGCTATCTATTTTAAAGGGGCCTGGCGTTATGAGTTTGATGATAAGCTGACACATGAATCCATGTTTTATATCAATGAAAATCAGTCAGTTGAGATTCCTATGATGACAATGGATCTCGATGCAAATATGCTGCAAAACAACTTGTTCACAGCCCTGGAGTTGCCCTACGGTAAAGGAAACTGGAGTATGTTTCTGTTTTTGCCAAATCAAGATAGAACTCTGAAAGAAGTGTCTGAGGCATTTACATCAGATAACTGGAATACCTGGATGTCAGGCTTTGCTGAGATGACTGATGTTACTGTTCAGATACCTCGCTTCAAATATGCTTATGAAACTAGTCTTTCAAAGGTTTTGAAGGCTATGGGTATGGAAGTGGCATTTACATCTGCAGCTGATTTTTCGGGTATACTTGAGAGTGGACAGTTGATGATTAGTGATGTTAAACACAAGTCGTTTATAGAGGTGAATGAGGAAGGAACAGAAGCTGCAGCCGTTACATCTGTTGAAATAGTGCTTACCAGTATCGGCAATTTCTTTTCTGCTAACCGACCTTTCCTTTTTGCCATTGCTGAGAAATCATCTGGTACAATACTTTTTGCTGGTCGTGTAATGAATCCGGCAGAAGAAAATTGATTAACTTTGCTTTAGATCAACTATATACACAATCATGAATAATCTGAAATCTATCATTCTTTTTTTATTAATAGGAGTTATCGGCTTATTTGTTTCTTGTAATAAGGGAGATCCGATTCTTCCAGACCCTGCACTGTCAGCTTCTTATGATATGGTATGTAAGGGCTTTGATCCTTTGAAGTCTGATAAGCCTGGCAAGGATCAGAGTTGTGTGGTTTGGGAGTATGATGGAGATAGCACTCTTATGATGACTCACTATAATGCCGGGTTTAATTGTTGTCCTGAAGCAATCCTTACTTCCATGAATATTAGTGGAGATACTTTGTATGTAACAGAACGCGACTCTATGCAATTATGCAGGTGTAATTGTTTATATGATATTGATTTTGTAGTTCATAATCTCAGAGCTCAAAAATATGTTGTGAAATTTCTTGAGAGATATGTAATTGAACCTAATCTGCCTTTGGTTTTTGAGATTGATCTGGAGGAGGATTTGTCTGGAGAGATTTGTCAGGATCGTGATTATTATCCTTGGGGGGAGAGGTAATCATTATTCGTCGTTCGTTATTCGTTATTCGTCGTTTGTCGGTCGTTAATATTTATTTTATGAGAGTATTTAGTTCATTGTTATTGGTTTTGTCATTCTTGGTGGTTTCTTGTGAGAAGGATAAGGAGTTACTGGGGACAGATTGGGAAGAGGGAGTGGTTACTTTTTCCGGACAGGTTGCGGCTGATGGTTGTGGTTGGCTTATTATTTCTGAGGGTGTTTCATATTCTGCAGTTAGTTTGCCTGAAGAGTTTCTGAAAGAGGGATTAGATATTTGGTATAAGGCAAAGGTATTAAGAGAATATCTGAATTGTGGTCTGGTAGGGGGGCAATTAAAAATATTAGAAATCAATGACGTCATTAAGAAGCCGTGGCATGTCAGATATTTGAGTGATTATAAAGATCGAACTACTTCAGTTGATGGGTTTTCTATAGATACTGTTTATGTGGATGGAGATTCATTACGATTACATGTTGGGTATTCAGGTGGGTGTGCAATTCATCAGTTTAATCTGTGGGCTATGGATAAGGGAGGAGATGAGGATTTGCACCTGATGCTCGAGCATATTGGAAATGGAGATATGTGCGAAGCTTATCTGCACGAATGGTTGGCCTTTAGTCTGATACCTGTCCGTGAAACAGACAAGAATGAAGTTAAGTTTTGGCTCAGAGGTAGTCCGGTAATGTCAATGTTGTTCGGAGAGTTTATCTATAAATATTAGTTAAGTGCATTTATCTGTCCTTGCAAATATGCCCTTGATATGATCAGGTTTTTCTCAAAATTATCACCCCAACCTCCTTCGATAGAAATACCACCTTCATAATTAGCTTGCTTTAAGGCCTGTAGGTATGGAGATAGGTCATCGCCAGCTAGTCCGGGAGCTGTTCTGTTCTCAATTTCAGCAATATGAGTATGCTTTAGATATTTTCTAGCTTCGATAAAAGATTCTGGTTCTTCATCCTCACGCATCATGTGAAAGATATCTCCCAGAACCTGGATATTCGGATGATTAACCTTCAGAACTAATTCCAATCCTTCATCCACACGGTTTATCAGATTTGATTCTCCTTTTCTTAATGGTTCGATTGCAATAATAACATCATACTTTTCAGCAATTGGTCCCATTTGAATTAAGAGCTCAGCAAATTGATTCCAGGCTGTTTCATG
Source organism: Bacteroidales bacterium (assembly GCA_023145515.1). Lineage (GTDB taxonomy): Bacteria > Bacteroidota > Bacteroidia > Bacteroidales > UBA12481 > JABHCC01. The sequence goes on along the minus strand of JAGLDP010000102.1, from coordinate 29,227 downwards.
ATCAAATCCATCTGGATAATTCCGTGATCCACCGCTGCCATAAACAATTCGTTTTATTCCGGCAATCTGAGCTCTTCTGAAAGCTGTTTCGGCATATTCCAGAATTTGGGGATGATGTGTTTCCGGACCAGTAGTTTTCAGGGATCCTGGTAGAAATCCATTACAAGCACGAATTGGAATGCTGGATTCTTTCAGGATAGCAAGATTTTTTTCAAATGCTTCCTCAGACTCTCCGGGAATCAGAAATCTGCCAACTGATTCTTCAATATAATCAAAGCCAGCAGCGGCCACAATTTCATGATTTTTGATTGATGTGCATACCCCAAGCTCTGGGGTAAAACCAAGATATTCCTGAGCAAAGCAATTACTACTCAGTATTAGCACTAATAATATAGTCGTAGCTGGTGTTTTCATAAAGTGAAATTTTGTATAAAGATAGTCAAACTTCCTTCTCTCATGTTACTTATATTGTGTATCTTTGCGGCTCGAATAGAATTATAAATAATTATTTTACAGTAAACTTAGTAAGCAATGTACTTATCACCGGAAAAGAAACAAGAGTTTTTCGAGAAGTACGGAAAGTCTAATACTGATACCGGTTCTTCTGAGGGCCAGGTAGCTTTATTTTCCTACCGTATAGCTCATTTGACAGAACATTTAAAAAAGAATAAGAAAGATTTCAGCACTCAGCGTGCACTGATCAGGTTGGTTGGTAAGCGTCGTAGATTGTTGAATTACCTTAAGGATCGTGATATTGAGCGTTATCGTGCTATTGTCAAGGCCCTTGAGCTTCGTAAATAACTATCATGTATTAGAAAAGGGCAATTTTGGTTGCCTTTTTTTATTGCATAGATTGTATCACAAATTAAAGTATGTATAAATTATTTCAAAAGACCATCACTTTACATGATGGCCGTGAGATTACCATTGAAACAGGAAAATTAGCTAAACAGGCTGATGGATCTGTTGTGGTATCCATGGGAAAAACAAAAATTCTCGCTGCAGTATGTGCGGCGAAAGAGGCTAGAAACGATGTTGACTTTATGCCTTTAAGTGTTGAATACAAAGAGAAATTTGCGGCTAACGGTCGTTTTCCTGGCGGATTCTTAAGACGTGAGGCTCGTCCGAACGATAACGAGATCCTCATTTCCAGGTTAGTTGACCGTGTGCTTCGTCCGTTATTTCCGGATGATTACCATGCGGATGTTTTTGTAACCATTAATCTGCTTTCTGCAGATCCTGATGCTCGACCAGATGCATTGGCAGGATTAGCTGCTTCGGCTGCGATGTCTTTGACTGATATTCCGTTTGGCGGACCAATTTCTGAGTGTCGCGTTGCCCGTATTGATGGGGAGTTGAAGGTTAATCCAACTACCGAGGAACTTGAGAAAGCTGATCTGGATATGATGATTGGAGCTACTCTTGAAAACATCATGATGGTTGAGGGTGAGATGCTTGAGGTTTCTGAGGCAGAAATGCTGGAGGCTATTAAGTTCGGACATGAGGAAATCAAGAAGCAGTGTCAGGCACAGCTTGATTTGAAAGCTGAGCTGGGAGTTGAAGGTTTTAGAGAGTATTCTCATGAAACCAATGATGATGAGCTCAAAGCGAAGGTTATGGATGCAACCTACGAAAAGGTATATAGCATTGCGAAGGCTCAGAAGCCTAAGCATGAAAGATCTGATGCCTTTAAGCTTGTTAGAGATGAGTTTATTGAGTCTCTGGGTGAAGAAGTTGAAGATGCTGTTGTTAATATGTCTAAGCGCTACTTCCATGATGTTGAGAAGGAAGCTGTTCGTACCTTGCTGATAAATGAGAGAGTTCGTTTGGATGGCAGAAAACCTGATGAGATTCGTCCGATTTGGTGCGAAATCGATTATCTTGCATCTCCACATGGATCAGCTATTTTTACCAGAGGAGAGACTCAGTCTCTAACTACTGTAACTCTGGGAACCAAGATGGATGAGAAAATCATCGACGAGGTAATGCTGCAAGGAAGAGATCGACTTTTACTGCATTATAACTTCCCTCCTTTCGCAACTGGTGATGCTCGCCCAATGCGAGGTACTAGTCGTAGAGAAATTGGTCATGGAAATCTGGCTCTAAGAGCTCTGAAGCCTATGATCCCAACTGGTGAAGAAAATCCTTATGTTATTCGTATCGTTTCCGATATTCTTGAATCTAATGGTTCAAGTTCAATGGCAACAGTATGTGCAGGAACTCTGGCTCTGATGGATGCCGGGATTAAAATTAAGAAGCCTGTTTCAGGTATTGCCATGGGATTGGTGATAAATAAAGAAGGCAAGTATGCCGTATTGTCTGATATCCTGGGTGATGAAGATCATCTTGGCGACATGGACTTTAAGGTTACCGGAACGCGTGATGGTATCACTGCTTGCCAGATGGATATCAAGGTTGATGGATTGTCATATGAAATTTTGGGCGAGGCATTAAATCAGGCAAAAGATGGACGTTTTCATATCATGGATAAGATGATGGAAACTATTTCTGAGCCAAGAGAAGATTACAAATCTCATGTTCCAAGAATTGTTAAGATAACTATTCCTAAAGATATGATTGGTGCTGTTATCGGACCTGGTGGAAAAATTATTCAGGAGATGCAGGCTGAGACAGAAACTACAATCTCAATTGAAGAGGCTGATGGCGTAGGTATCGTAGAGATTGCTTCAAATAATAAAGAATCTGTTAATGCTGCTCTGGATATGATTAATGCCATAGTTGCAGTGCCAGAAGTTGGAACAATATATAAAGGTAAGGTGAAATCAATAGTTGCCTTTGGTGCCTTTGTGGAAATTCTTCCTGGGAAAGATGGATTGCTGCATATCTCAGAAATTGACTGGAAACGAATTGAGAAGGTCGAGGATGTTCTAAAAGAAGGCCAGGAGATCGAAGTCAAACTGATAGAGGTTGATCCGAAAACAAATAAATTAAGACTATCTCGAAAAGCTTTATTGGAAAGACCTCCAAGAGAGCAAGGACAAGGAGGATCAGGTGATCGTCGGTCGCAAGACAGACGCCCCCAGCGTCCACCTAGAGAAAGAGAATAGAAATTGAAAGAGGCGGTAATTGTTACCGCCTCTTTTTTTTATCTTTGCCTGATGAGCTTGATCGAAAACTATCCTTGTCCTTATCAATTCGTTGTAATTGAGGGAAATATAGGTGCTGGAAAAACTTCTCTGGCTGCAAGGATTAGTGAAGTGTATAAGGCAAAACTAATACTGGAAAGATTTGCTGATAATCCGTTCTTGCCAAAGTTCTACCAGGATCAGGAGCGATATGCCTTTCCGGTTGAAATGTCCTTTTTGGCCGATCGGTATAATCAATTGAAAAATGATCTGCAGTCAAAAGACTTATTTGCATCTTTTACTATTGCAGATTATTACTTCATGAAATCATTGATATTTGCTAAGAATACACTTGCTACTGATGAATACAACCTTTATTCACAGGTCTTCCAAATTATTTACCAGGCTTTGCCAAAGCCCGACTTGTACGTGTATCTGCACAGGGATTCTTCTAACCTGCTGGAAAACATAAAGCAACGGGGGAGAGATTATGAAGCCAAGATATCTGGAGAGTACTTGCAGAATATTCAAAAGGGATATTTCGATTTTTTTAAGCAGGAGCCTGATTTGCCTATTGTTGTGATTGATATGAATGGAACTGATTTTGTAAATAATAGACAAGATTTTGATGCAATAATAAAACTGCTTTTCTCAAAAAGGTATAGTCCTGGAATTGAGTTTGTTAGGTGTAAATAGCGAAGTGAAGTGCAGGCGATACGTTTGAAGCAGAATATGAGTATGCAAATCACCTTTTTTTTCAAGAAAATAGTGCTAAATTTGCAATAATTTGAAAAACCAGAATCAAAACATATAAACGGGTTTATTATGAAAAAATTCAACTCTAGTGTTCTTATCGCAGTTGCTGTCATGTTCCTGATGTCAGGTTGCAGCGGTTTGAATAAGATGAAAAAGAATGCAGCTGACATTAAATTCAGTGTTACTCCTGAGGTTGCTGAGATGCACGGTGGTAACGTTGATATCAGCATTGATGCACGCTTTCCTGAAAAGTATTTCAGTAAGAAAGCTGTTATCGTGGCTACTCCGGTAATGAAAACTCCAGACGGTGTAATCGAGTTTAAGCCAGTTACAATGCAGGGTGAAAAGGTTACTGCAAATAACAAAGTGATTAACTATAAGTCAGGTGGAAAATTAGTTTATAAGGGAGTTGTTCCTTATACTGAAGGCATGCGTTTGTCTGAACTCCAGATTAGAATGAAAGCTTCACAAGGCGCAAAGTCTGTTGTTTTTGATCCAATCAAACTTGCTGATGGAGTTGTTTCAACACCATCACTCGTTGTAGGTAAGGAGGCTCAGCCAATTATTGCTTCTGATAAATTCCAAAGAATAATTCCTGAATCATATAAAGCTGATGTGCATTATAAAATCAATTCTGCCACAGTTGTGAAATCTGAGAAAACTTCTGATCAGATTGCTGACCTTAAAACTAAGGTTGAAGCAGCAAACGCTAAAGAAAACTACAAGATTCGCGGAGTTAAAGTTTCTGCTTTTGCATCACCTGATGGAGAGTTGGATTTTAACCAAAAACTTGCTGGAGATCGCTCCACAACAGCTTCTAAGTTTTTCAAATCTGAATTGCAGAAACTAGAGGTCGCTCAAGCTGATCAAGATTCTTTCTTTAGCCTGATGAGTACTGCTGAAGACTGGGCAGGTTTTAAGGAGCTGGTTTCAAAATCAAGTATTGAGGACAAAGAATTAATTCTGCGTGTATTGTCTATGTACAATGATCCTGCTGTTCGCGAGAAGGAGATTAAAAATATTTCTGCTGCTTTTACTGAGTTAGCTGAGCATATTCTTCCTCAATTGCGTCGTTCACAATTTGTAGTTGATGTTGACGTTATTGGAAAATCTGATGCAGAGATTTCAAAATTGGCCGCTGGTAATCCTGGTGCATTAGGACTAGAGGAGATTCTATATGCTGCTACACTTACTGAAGATGTAAAAGCACAGAATGCAATTTATAAAGCTGCTACTGAAAAATATGCTAAGTGCTATCGTGGATGGAACGATTTGGGAATGACTTACGCTCAGTTAGGACAATTTGATGATGCAAAGAAAGCTATTGAAAAAGCAGCTTCTCTGTATGGAAAGAGTCCTATCGTACTGAATAACCAAGGAGTAATTGCTCTGGCTAATGGTGATTTCGATAAAGCTGAAGGTCTATTCCGCAGTGCTGCAGGAGCTGGTAAAGAGGTTGATTACAATATGGGAATCGTGAATGTGAAGAAAGGTAATTATTCACAAGCCGTAAATAATTTTGGATCTTCTTGCTTATTCAATGCTGCCCTTGCTCAAACACTGAATAAAAATTATTCAAAAGCTCTCAAGACTCTTGATTGTATCGAAAGTGGATGCGTAATGACAGACTATCTTAAGGCTGTTGTATTTGCTCGCCAAGGTAAGGCTGATAATATGTTTAAAGCTCTTGAGGCTGCTGTTAGTGCAAAGCCTGAGCTGAAAAAACTAGCTGCTACCGATGTTGAGTTTGGAAAGTATTTTGCTGATTCTAAATTCAAGAGTATTATTAAGTAATAAAACCCTAAGGTTAATATAAAATAGGGTGTCCCTTGCGGGGCACCCTATTCTTTTTGGATTCTAATCGGAATTGCTTCCTGACTGATTACTTCAGATTGAACTTAACAGGTATAGCCATTGCAACATTGACCATTTCACCTCTCTGTTTACCTGGCGACCATTTTGGAGCAGATTTGAGTGCACGGATTACTTCGTTATCCAGTGAGGGGTCAACTCCACGCTCAATTTTGATACTGGTAATTTCTCCCTTTTTGTTAACAACAAAGGTAACGTATACAGTACCTCTAATCCCGTTCTCCTTAGCAATTTGGGGATACTTGATTGTTTTCTGGATATAATTCCGGAAGCTTTCGAGATCACCGCCCCTGAAGGTTGGCATATCTTCAACAACAAAGAAAACATCATTATTTAATTTGATCACTTCCTTGGTTCCAACCTTCTCGGTTTTGTCAATTCTTCTTTGAATTTCCTCAATGTCCTTTTTGTCAAAGCCAGCTTCTTTAAGCTTTATTGCAACTACTTCCTTTGCAACTTCCTCCTTGGTCTTTTTTTCCTGTGCGTTTACGGTTGTAAATGCTGATAGGAGCATGAAAGTTCCGATCATTGGAATGACCATGAAATACCTAAATGCTGCCCATCTGTTTTGTGTGTTTTTTTGTAACATAGTAATTCTTCTTTTTAGAAATGTTGATTGATTAAATGCATGATTCAATGTAAAATGTGGGACATTAAAAAAGTTCTGGAAAAGAGCTAGGGAGTATTGTTTCCTGTCTACTTTTGCAACAACCTGATCAGCTAAGAATTCGTGGGTTAGTACTAATTGTTTCCTGAGAGTATAAACTGCCGGGTTATAAAAAAAGACCAATTGGATGATTTCGATAAATATAAGATCCCAGCTGTGTTTTTGACTAATATGAACTCTCTCATGCTCCAAAATAAGTCTGGTTATCTTATCATCTGGTGAAAATGGACTAGGGTGGTAAACGGTGCCTAAAAAGCTGAAACTGGAGTAATTTGGTGGTAGTATTGTAATAAACAGTTCATTAAACCACTTCATAGGATAAGATTTCTGGAGCATACGAATGTTGGAGATGCGAGTCAGAAACATCATGAGCATGATAGTAATGCCCAATAGGTACAGACCTTGTAATAATGATAGCCATGGAAAGACTATTGGTGCTGTACCATAAATTTGTATCTCATTCAGTATAAAGTCTGGATTGAAAGAGTTGATATTACCCAAGACTTCAGGAATAACAATAAGAGCTTGTTCAGGCGATGGAAGGATATCGAAACGAATAAGTGGAATGATTAACGATAAAGTAATACCTGCTAATATTACTATCCGGTTGGTCTTTAACCAGTTTTCTCTCGATAAAACAAGTCGAAAGAATAAGGTTAACAATACCAGAAAGATATTGACTAATAGCAGGTATCTTATCAATTCAGCCATAATTTATTTCTGCATCTTTTTTAGTAGTTCAAGAATTTCTTCTACTTCTTTGGTATCCATCTTTTCTTTTTTTGAAAAAAAGCTGACCATTTTCTTCATGGAGCCATCAAAATAGTTGTTGAGCATTTTTTTCATAGTGAAATGAGAATAATCCTCCTTAGTAACAATCGGAAAATACTGGTGTGTTGGTCCATAAGCTTTATGACCAACAAAGCCTTTCTCCTGTAAAATCCTTACAATCGTTGATATCGTACTATATGCTGGTCTGGGGTCAGGAAGTTCGGGAATGATCTCCTTTACAAAGCTAGGGCCCTTTTGCCATAGCACTTGCATAATCTGTTCTTCTGCTTTTGTCAAATCTCTCATTATAGTCAGTATTGCTAATACGAATGTATAACTAATTAATTAGATACGCAACTAATGTCTTAGTTCGAGTAGATTTATTTGATAAATGTGCGGAATGGGGAGGTGAACGAGAAAAGATTGTTTTGCTAATTAATTCAGTGCTCTGAGTTTTGCAGCTACTTCCCACAAAACTATGCCAGCGCTTACAGAGATATTGAATGAGTGTTTTGTGCCAAATTGAGGAATTTCTATGCATTCATCGCTAATATCCACAACAGCCTGGTTAACACCTTTAATCTCATGTCCAAAGATTAATGCCAAAGGAGTTTTATTCTCAAGTGATAAATTTTGCAGCATGGTGCTACCTTCAGTCTGTTCGATAGAAGCAATATGGTATCCCTTTTCCCGCAGGCTTAAAACGGCTTTTAGGGTATCATCAAAATACTCCCAGGGAACCGACATCTCTGCACCGAGGGCCGTTTTGTGAATGTCGCGATGAGGCGGACAAGTACTAATACCACAAAGGATAATTTTTTCGATTCTAAAAGCGTCTCCTGTTCTGAAAACGCTGCCAATATTATTTAAACTTCTGACATTATCAAGAATAATAATAATGGGTTTCTTTTCTGAACCAGCATAATCTTCCTGGCCCATTCTGTTAAGTTCATCGTTTAATAGTTTCCTCATGAGTCTTCACAAAATAGGTTTGTCACGCAAAGGAAATGAACTAATTGAATACATCTTTGCTAATGTCAAAAAAAGTTCACAATTTCGTCTCTTTCTTCAGAGGAGTGAACAAATAGCAAACTAACAAAACAAAGAATAATGAATCTGCACGAATATCAGGCAAAAAGTATACTAAAAGAGTTTGGTGTACCTATTATTGAAGGTAAAATGGCTGAAACTGTTGATCAGGCAGTTGAAGTAGCAAAAGAAATACAAAAATCAACAGGTTCAGATGCGTGGGCTGTTAAGGCTCAGATACATGCAGGAGGACGTGGAAAAGGTGGTGGAGTAAAAATTGCCAAATCTTTTGAAGAAGTGAAGCAGTATGCTACAGATATCCTGGGAATGACTCTGGTAACACATCAAACTGGTCCGGAAGGAAAATATGTTCGTAAGTTGTTGGTAGAGAGGGGAATGTTTTATCCAAATGCAGATGGTGTAGTTGATGTTAAGGAGTACTATATGAGTATTCTACTGAATAGGAAGTCTGGGAAGAACATTATAATGTATTCAACTGAAGGAGGGATGGATATAGAAGCTGTAGCTCAAAACACGCCACATCTGATATTTACTGAGGAAGTGGATCCCGGATTAGGACTTCAGGCATTCCAGGCTCGCAAAGTTGCCAGTAATCTAAAAGTGAAAGGAACTGCGTTCAAAAACATGGTAAAGTTTGTTGCAGCCCTCTATAAAGCTTATTCAGGCATTGATGCTTCTCTTATTGAGATTAATCCGGTTGCGAAAACTTCAGATGATTTGATTCTTGCAGCTGATGCAAAAGTTAATTTGGATGATAGTGCTCTATTTCGTCATCCTCAAATTGCTGAATTAAGAGATATCCATGAAGAAGACCCTTCTGAAGTAGAAGCTTCCAAATACGATCTGAATTTTGTTAAGCTGGATGGGAATGTTGGTTGCATGGTTAATGGTGCAGGACTTGCTATGGCTACTATGGATATGATCAAGCTTTCTGGCGGTGAACCAGCTAACTTTCTGGATGTTGGAGGTGCTGCAAATGCAGTAACAGTTGAAGCCGGATTCAGAATCATTCTTAAGGACCCCAATGTCAAAGCAATATTGATCAATATCTTTGGAGGCATAGTGAGATGTGATCGTGTAGCACAAGGAGTTGTGGATGCTTATCGCACTTTTGGAAAAATACCTGTGCCTGTTATTGTTCGTCTTCAGGGGACTAATGCTGTTGAAGGAAAGAAATTAATTGATGATTCCGGACTAGAGGTTAGTTCTGCTATAACACTTGGCGAAGCGGCTGTTCTTGTGAAAGAGGTAATGAGTTAATTATCTTTGAACAGGCATGGTCATGCATCTGGCTCCACCACCACCGCGAGCCAGTTCAGACCCGTCAATTGTTACGATACACTTTTTGTAATTATCGGGATGATCCTGATTTGAAATTACATCGCTGGCCTTAATAATATCAAATCCTTGTTTATTAAGTTCTTCTAATGTGTACACGTTTCGGTTATATCCAATGGATTTGCCAGGTGCAAAACTGAAGAAATTTGCTCCACTATGCCACTGTTCTCGTTCTTGGGTATACTGATCAGCAGTTCCACCACAATGAATAGGATTCAGGTTCATATCGAGCTTACTAAGAGCTTGAACTATATTTTTGGCTGGCTTAATAGTCACTTTACCTTTGTCAACTTCAATATGAATAGTTTGGTATTTATTTGGTTGTAAAATAAGAGGTTCATATACCAGACACTCCTCTTGGCTCAAAAAAGTAAAAACCATATCCAGGTGAATGAAAGACTCTGGCTTATTGGGTAATTCCTGAACAATTATGTGTTGCTTGGTTTTTTTCTTTTTGAAATGATCAATAATGAAGTCAATACCTCCGGTGCTGGTTCGTGCACCAATGCCGGCAAGTAGGATGTCATGACGAGCAACTTGAATGTCTCCTCCTTCAATATGTATCATTCCATTTTTACGATGACTATCGAGTGGCTTAATGATAGGGCTTTTAAGCTCAGGGTGGAATCTGAAAATAGCTTCCATAATCTGAGATTCTCTGACTCTAACAGTATTAGCCATATTCCCAATCAGAACTTCATTACCTATTGTTATGGCAGCATCTCTTGTGAAAAAAAAGTTGTGCAAAGGTTGTAACTCAAATCTATCAGGGTTCAGAAATCTTGATAGATTATCTTTTTTCATAGGAATTCCTTCGATTAACAGGGTTGCTAGAGTTTTAGAATCCAGATCACTCAGCTCAGATTGCAGGTTACAATCATTTCTGTCGGCGCAAATATTTGTAAGAAGGAATGCTCTTGCAACCGGATTGTCAAGGATTTCTGCCAAAAGATCATGAACCTGAAATACTTTAGTCAGTTTATGCAATACATCATTAATCTGAGAGTATTCTTTTTTTGCAATAACAAGATTCAAAATATCTGAATAAAGAGCCCTTTCTGCGTTTCCCGGAGTCATATTTTCAACTTCACTCCCGGGTGTGTGAAGGATAACTGCCTTCAGTTTATCTGTTTCGGAGTTTATATCTGCCTGAAAATGAGTGTTCATACAATATAGATTTTTTGATCTGCGAAGATAAGGAATACCTAAAACATATATGTCAACAAACTGTTTAAACGGTACAATTCTTGTTATTTTTGAATGTGCAAATGAGATTACTCATATTATTTTTGATTCTGGGAATGAACTTAAGGGTGCAGTCGCAGGTAATAAGCCAGGCTCGTGTGGATTCAATTCTTAATGCACAGATACTAGCTGGTGATTCTATTCCGCATATTGATCTTCCGGAAATTGCAGTTATTTCAAAACCTGTTTTTAAAAATAGAAGAGATGCCCGCAGATATTGGCGTTTAGTTTATAATCTCAAAAAGGTTCTGCCTTATTCAGAAATTATAGCTGACATGGTAATTCAGATAGATAAGGAACTCGAAGAAGTGGAGTCACCAAGGGATAGGCGAAAGCTTGTGCGATCGGTTGAAGATTCTCTTTGGGATCAATATGAAACTGATATGAGGAAAATGACTGTTAGTCAGGGCAGGTTGCTATTCAAATTGGTAGACCGTGAAACTTCTGCCACAACATATAACTGGATTGAGTTATATAGAGGTTCTGTACCAGCATTTTTTTGGCAGGGTATTGCCCGGTTATTTAGCTCCGACCTGAAAGTTGATTACGATCCGGAAGGTGAAGATAAGCTTATTGAACAGTTGATAGGATACATTAACCTGGGATATATATAGCCCTATAGTTCAATAAGAGCCTTTACTGTATTCTTAGCACCTTCGGCAATATCAACAATAGAGCTGTCAAGCATATAACAAGGATTAGTGACAACTTTATTTTTGTAATCAATTGTAATCTCTTGTTGATTTGTTTTCGTTGCCTTGGCTCCCATAGTTTCAATAGCTGCTGATGTTTCTTCATCTTGTCCGATAGTGACTTCCACATCTTTTAAAACTTTGGCCACAATAACCGGAGAAATGCATAAAGCTCCAATAGCTTTGCCTGCTTTATGCATGCTGATGATTGCCCTTTCTACTTCAGTATTAATGGTGCAATCCGGACCATCAAAAGCGAAAGTTGATAGATTTTTTGCAGCACCAAAGCCACCAGGCATGATGAGAATATCATAATCATTAGCATCAAAATCTGATAATGGCATGATTTTGCCTCTGGCTATACGGGCTCCTTCTACCAGTACGTTGCGTTCCTCATCCATCTCTTCGCCTGTCAGATGATTAATCACATGATATTGCCGGATGTCTGGTGCAAATATTTGATATTGTCCACCATACAGCTGGATTGCATACAGACACATAACAGCTTCATGGATTTCTGCTCCATCATACACTCCGTTGCCTGACAGAATTACGGCAAAACTTTTTTTAGACATGATTTTTTCTTTTTAGTTTATTTTCCGGAACCCTGAAGAACAGTTTTGATAGTGTAGATCATTATCTTAAAATCTACCAGAAGCGACATATTTTCAATATATAGGATGTCATATTTAAGTCGCTGTATCATTTCATCCACATTCGATGCATACCCGAATTTTACCTGTCCCCAAGAAGTGATGCCTGGTCTGACTTTCTGAAGATGATGAAAGTGTGGAGCTTGTTTAACAATCTGGTCAATGAAAAATTGTCTTTCCGGTCTGGGACCAACCAACGACATATCTCCAATGAGTACGTTATAGAACTGCGGTATTTCATCGAAACGCATTTTGCGCATGAATAGCCCAAATCTTGTTATTCTTGAGTCAGAGACAGAGCTAAGAGCAGGACCGTTTGCTTCAGCATTCCTGACCATTGACCTGAACTTGTAAATGATGAATGGCTTTCCGTATCTTCCTATTCGTTCATGGCTATAAAATATCGGACCAGGAGATGACAGTTTAACTCCCAGGGCCAAGACAAGCAAGCCCGGTAATAGAATCAATAGTGCAATGATAGCCAGTACTACATCCATAATTCGTTTGAGACTCTCTTCCCACGTTGGCATTAAATCATGGCTGATCTGTATCAGTGGAGTCTCTATAATTGTAGTCATCTTAACCATGCCGGTTAGGATATCATACATATCTGGTATGACCTTAACAACTAACTTGCCTGACTCAAGTCTGTTGATAATCTTCTTCAGCAATTCATGCTCATGACTTTCAATGGCAATTATAATTTCTGTAACCTCATTCTCCTGAATTATGCGGTGAATATCATCAAGATTACCTAAATGTGGGATATGTTTTGCCATCAGGTATTGTTTGTACTCTCTGACATTAATGAAGCCGATAAACTTATTTCCTGTTGATTTGGGCTGAGATTCCATTTCTTCATAGAGTTCAATAGCCTTCTTATCTGAACCCAATAATATGGTTGGAAATCCAATAATCCGCTTGTGAATCTTATGCGCAGAAGTAGTAGTGAAAATCACTCTCGGGATATATGTCAGGATAAAGTGTAAACCGAAAAGCACTAAAAACGACAAGTAATAGTTGGTGTATACTTTTATCGTATCATCCAGAATCAAAGCAAAGAATATTAGTAATACACCAATGAAAGTAGTGCCGATTGTTTGTCCGAGCTCACTCAATCTCGACTTTCGATATACATCTTTGTAATATCCTAAGGCATAGTATAATAGCAGCCAAAGAAGAGGAAGAAGTACTAATCCAAGAAAGTAAGAGTCATTTAATTCAACAGGAATAGGGTATCCAAATTTATTAGATTCAATATATACTTTTCTGAACACAAAGAATAGAGTCCAGCTTGCTCCGGCACTTAAAAAATCACTTAGTAAATATTTTGCAACTTGCCTTTTGTAGTTCATTAATAATGAATGATTTTAATGTTGTCAAGATAGATTTCACCCATTGTTTCAGCATCTTTTTGCTCATGTGCGGCCAGAAATGATATCCGGTAGAGTTCTGTTGAATTATGGTATGTAGCCACTGTGCCTAAGTCTACATACATGCGTTTCCAAACATCAGATGGCCTTACATATACAAGTCCGTACCATGAAAGAGCTCCATCTTCAATCAGGTACATTCCAACCTGAAATCCATTATTGGTTTTATAATCAAATTCAAGTAAAGCAAAAGAGCCATTCTCAGGTAAATCAAAATCTTCATCAATATATGCTTCAAAATTGCTGTTTTCCTCCGTGAGATATATGGCGCCACTGGAACGCCCTTCTTTAACTACATTTTTTTGTGTTATAAAGGCTGTGTCAGAATAATCCTGATGAATAAAGCTAACTCCCGGGTCCTCAAAATTCTCGACAAATCGAAAAATACACTCTTCTTTGTATTCAGATACCGGCTGAATCAAATGTATTTCACCTTTTTTCAAATCCAAATCTATTGTCAAAGGCTTAAAAAATGGATAAGCTATTCTACTGGCCGAAATCCCGTTGAGTTTGATTCCCGGTTTAATAAAAACCGACTGCGACCCTGTTTTTAGAGTTGGGATGGTAAATGGCATCGTAAATGCACCCATATTGCTGCCTCCTACACTCATCCAGATATCTGTGATCATATGAGAGGCAGAACCTTTGTCAAAATCATCAACGGTAACCTGAAAAGTATCGATTCGGATATACGCAGGTATTTCCTCAGGTGGATTTATTATATCGCATGAGGATAAATATACAATAGAGAAAAGGGCAATAGCAGCATACAATCCTGTTGTTTTCATAGATTCTGGAATTCCTGAATTTTATAAGACAATATTTGGGATCAAAATTAGTAATTTTGAGCAAAGCAAAGGGCTATGATTCTATCTCGTTTTGAAGGAGATCATTTTCAGCATCAGGGTCAGAGAAGAAAGCTGATTAACGGACTGATAAAGAAAGGTATACGTGACGAGCGGGTGCTCGAGGCAATGTCTGTTGTACCCCGACATCTATTTATGGAATCCGGATTTATCCGTTTTGCATATCAGGATCAGGCTTTTCCTATAGCAGCAGGGCAAACCATTTCGCAACCATATACTGTCGCATTTCAAACTGAATTATTGGAATTGAGTGAGCATCAGAAGGTTCTGGAGCTTGGAACAGGGTCAGGCTATCAAACAGCTGTATTGGTTGAAATGGGAATGCGGGTTTTTACAGTTGAACGAATTCGATTACTAAGTAATTCTGCTGAAACTCTTCTTAAAAAGCTTGATTATCAGGCATATTTTATGTTTGGAGATGGATATAAAGGTTTGCCAACTTATGGGCCTTTTGATCGTATATTGATTACGGCCGGAGCACCTGGTATTCCTGAAGACTTAAAGAATCAACTGACAATCGGTGGAATCCTGGTTGCTCCGATTGGTGAAAAAGATCATCAGACAATGATTAAATGCCAAAGGATTAGTGAGGATGAATTTGTCTTTTCAGAGCATGGTGGATTTGTATTTGTTCCTTTATTGAAAGGGAAATCAGATTCCTGATGATCAGAATAATAATACACTATCGGCTAGTATTTGGCATTTTATTCTTGGCCTTATGTGTATCAGGAGTAAATGGACAATCAAATCAGAAATCCATACGTACTCTGCGATTGGCTTTTCATGTCTTTAATGATGATGGTGGCCAAGGTAATTTCCAGTCTGATTCAAGCTCTCATCAAGCTTTCCTTGAAAGACTACCACTTTGGATTAACCATAAAATGGAAAATCTTGACACTTTGAAACCAGAAGTGTCTTCGGGATATGTGAAGTCAATGAATCTTCAGATTCATGTCGATACAACTATTTACCATAATGATACTTATGCCTGGGATTGTTCAGATAGTTTAGATTCTGAATATATGCGCAGAGTATATGTAGATATGGATACTAATATGACATACCGTCAAAAGCATCAGACTTTGCATATATTTTTTGGTGGTAATTATCCAATTCTTGGTGGACATGTAAGTTTGCCGGGCACCAAAAGATTGATTGCAATGAGAGGTGTCTTTTCAAACTTTCAACATCTTGGATCTGACAGGGCTATTTTTCAGTGTGGCAGAAATCTATTCCACGAAATAGGGCATGCACTTGGATTGGAGCATAATTTTCAGGGCGGACCAAGTGGTGATCAATGTGATATTTGTAATGATAATGGTTGTCCGCTTGAAGGAACATCTAATAATCTGATGGATTATTGGCCAACTTACGGAAGGGCAATTTCAGAATGTCAGCTTGAGATAATCAACACTCATTTAGCTGGTGAGCTGGGAGATATTTCAGATGTACTGATCAATGATTCTTGTTACTTGGATTCTGAAGGTGGATTTTCAACTCTCACTGATTATCTGCTTATTTCTGACACGCGGTATTTGCATGAGTCATTAATTATTGAAGCTGGCGGTGTGCTTGAAGTAACAGCTTGTTTATCAGTACCCGATAATCGATTTATTCGAGTTATGCCGGGGGGTAAGCTAGTGATTGATGGCGGACTGATTACAAATCTGTGTGGTGATTTGTGGCGAGGTATTGAGCTCATTGGAAATAGTGACATGGGAACTCCGGCAGAAGTAAGAATGGAAAACGATGCACAGATTGCTCATGCCCATGTAGGACTGAGGATACTAGGATTTTCAAGTATTTCTGTTTCAAATGCTGAATTTCATAATTGTATTCGTTCAATTGTTATTGAAAATCATTCTCAGGAGCAGTTGGCTTTATCCGGAATTTCATTTGTGGCAGATAACAAGTATCATCATTCAGAAGAAGGGTTTGGACTTATTAATTTTCTTGAGCTTGAGGATAGTCGACTGCAGATACATGGGTGTTTATTTACTAATAATGATCAGTACAGATCATTGTCGCCAACAAATAGTGGAACAGGTATAAGCAGCGTTACCTCAAATCTTAATTGCTTCGGAAATGTTTTTCAATTTCTGAGTACCGGGTTGATTGTTCGCAATACAGAGGACTCTTGCCAAAGCAATGTGTCGAATTGCCAGTTTGATTTTTGCTTAGTAGGGATACATGATTTTCAGGCTCCTTTCATAAATATTGAGCATAGTTCCTTCACCATTAATCGTTTTTCTGAGCTCTATTCAATAGGGGTTTTAGCTGAAGAGCCTGGATGGGTTAATATTCACGATTGCACTTTCTCTTCTGATTATGGAGGAGGAGATTTGGTTGGATATTTGCAGATTGAAGGACGTGGAGGAACACAGTATCTGAGTGGTAATCGATTTGATCTTTTGGGTTGGGGCATAATTCAATTAGCTGGAGACAATGAGCCTGTATGGCCCGATATGCTTTGGAATCATGCATATAGTCAGATGAATACTTCTGGTATGGGTTTGGTTTTAAATACAAATCAGTTTTGGCTGGTTGATAAGAATTATACTTTGATGGAGGAGGGTGGACAAGGACTAGTGGATATTGGGATTGAGCTTGTTCAGCGGCTTACTAGAACTGAAGAGGCTCTGGCTTGGCCCATGGGAGGACTGGCTGTATTTAATCAGTTCAATTCGCCGGCTTTAATCCAGACAAATGCAGAGAAATCTGCTCCATCATATCTTGACCATAATTTTTTCCTCAACCGGTCTTCAAATAGTCTGGAATTGCAAAATCTGAATGTAGACTCAGTTTCATTGCAAGAGATATGGACAGGTGTGGATTTTACGGTTTTGTCGCCAAATTCTAATATTCAGGAATGGGCGCTGGCTGAAGAGCTTCTTATAGAAAAGCCTTTTCTTCTCAGGAGCTCTGCTTTCAGAGATGAGTATCTCAAAGGGCTGGATTCATGGCCCGTATGGGCTTTAATTCGCATAATTGACATAAGCTCTCAATCAGATAAGTTTGATGAGCCCTTGGTTTACCTTGTAAGAAATCTTGCAGATCGTCAATTTACTCACATAGCAGAAAAGTCTGAAGTCTTATATCCAGGATTAAGAAATGGGATAAGAGATAGCATCGTTGATTATAATCAGCTTAGTCTTCCTGATAATATGTTCATTCCCAGGCTTCCAGAGGCGAGTATTGGAGGTGATATTGGATTCAGTATTTATCCAAACCCTGTTCAGGAGAGCTTGTTTGTGCATCCGGATGGATTATCCGGACTCAGTAAGTCTATGGATGTTACTTATGAGATATATTCAGTGGAAGGGAAATTGATTAAGTCTGGAAATATACAATCCATAATGGATTTTGTCATTCCTGTATCCAGTATTCCTGCTGGAATATATTCTATTTGTTTAAGGGATGTTAAAAGGTTTTATGGCATGCGTAAGTTCATTATCTTGCATCCTTAAATAAGATTTCCATGTTACAATATAAACGTTTCATATTTAATCCAATACAGGTCAATACCTGGGTAGTTTACAACTCGTCAGGTGATTGTGTGATCTTTGATCCTGGTTGTTCTGACGAAAGAGAGCAAAAAGAGTTGAGTAGGTATATTTCAGAAGAGGGCTTAAAGCCACTTGCAGCTATAGCTACTCACGGCCATTTTGATCACATTCCTGGAGTTAGTTTTGTGACGAGTAGATATGATTGTCCGTTTTTGGGCAATGAAAAGGATCAGGTACTCATAAATCATGCTCCGGAGCAGGGAAGTTTATTCGGGTTCAGCTTTGATGCGAAACCATTGGTATTTGATCGTTTGGTTGAAGATGGAGAATGCTTGCAGATTGGTGGAATCCAATTGGATGTAATGCATGTGCCTGGCCATTCGGCAGGAAGCCTTGCTTTTTATTCGCCAGATAGTAGATTTGTTGTAGTTGGAGATGTTTTGTTTAAAGGATCTATAGGAAGAACAGATTTGCCAGGTGGAGATTATGAAACTTTAATCAAGAGCATTAAAGACAAATTGATGACCTTGCCAGATGAAACTGTTGTTATGCCAGGTCATGGTTTCGAAACAAGCATTGGTCTTGAGAAAACCACAAATCCATTTTTACTTTAGAAAGCTAAAAACATGTGATTAATCATTCCGGAAATTAATTATGTTGCCTTATTTTATCCCCAGTTTTAACCCAAACAAGTAATGAGTTACGATCAGTTTATAAAAAGACATATTGGTCCCAGAGATCAAGAAATAGCAGAAATGCTTGAGAAAACAGGAGTAGCCTCAATGGATGATTTTATTGACTCTATTGTGCCAGCTGATATTAGGATGAAGCAATCTCTTGATTTGCCAGATGGTTTAACTGAGCAAGAATATGCAGCAAAGATCAAAGCAATTGGTCAAAAGAATAAAGTTTTCCGTTCCTACATAGGAATGGGTTATTATGGAACTGTGTTGCCAGCTGTAGTTAAGAGGAATGTTCTTGAAAATCCCTCCTGGTATACATCCTATACGCCTTATCAGGCAGAAATATCTCAGGGTAGATTGGAGGCCTTGCTTAACTTCCAGACTATGGTCATGGAGTTAACCAGCATGAAAATTGCAAATGCCTCATTATTGGACGAGTCAACGGCTGCTGCTGAAGCTATGATTATGATGTTCAATAAGCGGAAAAGAGATTTGGTTAAACGTGAAGCCAATGTGTTGTATGTTGACCGGAATATTTTTCCTCAAACCTTAAGTGTAATTCAAAACAGGGCTATTCCCCTGGGTATTGAGGTTCAGGTAGGAGACATTAGCTCTCATCCCTCTGATGATAAAATATTTGGAGTCATTATTCAGTATCCTGCAGGTGATGGAAAAATCCTGGATTATAAATCTTATGTGGAAAAAATCCATAGCCAGGGAGGATTGGTTGCAGTGGCTGCTGATTTAATGTCGTTAGTTCTTATTACGCCTCCTGGTGAATGGGGTGCTGATATTGTTGTGGGAAGCACTCAACGCTTTGGTGTTCCGATGGGTTTTGGTGGTCCACATGCAGCATACTTTGCGACAAGAGAGGAACTTAAAAGAAGTATTCCGGGACGGATTATCGGGGTTTCTGTTGATCAGCATGGAAATAAGGCTTTGAGAATGGCTTTGCAAACTCGTGAACAACATATAAAAAGGGAGAAGGCCACTTCAAATATCTGTACAGCTCAGGCTCTTCTTGCTATTATGGCTGGGTTTTATGGAACTTACCACGGACCAAAGGGCTTATTTGAGATTGCCTCGAGAATGCATCATGCAGCGAAGACAATTGAGGTTGAGCTACGTAAACTTGGTTATATTCAGGAGAATAAGGACTATTTCGATACTCTGCGGGTGGTTCTTCCTGATGAGTTGGATACAAAGAAATTGAAACGTACAGCTCACCAGCATCAGATTAACCTGAGGTTTTTTGATGATGATACTATTGGGATTTCAATGGATGAACTTAGTAACCTTGAGGATGTTAATGCTCTGCTGGTTATGTTTGCTGAAGCTGTTGGAAAAGAGATCCCTGCTTTGAAGGAACTTGAGAAGGGTATGGGTTTTAATCCTGATTTTTTGAGAAAGGGTTCTTATCTGCAAATGCCTATTTTTAATACGTGTCATTCTGAAACAGAAATGATGCGTTATATGAAAAAACTGGAGAGAAGAGATATCAGTCTCACTCAATCGATGATGTCTCTGGGATCCTGTACGATGAAGCTGAATTCGGCAAATTCTATGTTTGCCCTCAGTTGGGATGAATTTGCAAATATTCATCCTTTTGTTCCTGAAAACCAGGCTGAAGGATATGCCCAATTGATTGATGAACTACAACGCGATTTATCTGTGATTACCGGATTTCCAGCAATTTCATTCCAGCCAAACTCTGGAGCTGCAGGTGAATATGCAGGTCTTATGGTTATAAAGAAATATCATGAGGATCACGGTGATATGCACAGAGATGTTGTTTTAATTCCTGCTTCTGCACATGGAACAAATCCTGCGAGTGCTGTTATGGCAGGAGGGAAAGTGATTGTTGTTAAGTGTGATGAAAAAGGGAATGTGGATCTTGATGATTTAAGAGCTAAAGCCAAAGAGCATGAGGATAAGCTTATGGCTTTCATGGTTACCTACCCGTCAACACATGGTGTTTTCGAGTCTGGAATAAGAGAGATGACCAATATTATTCATGCTCACGGGGGCTTGGTTTATATGGATGGAGCAAATATGAATGCTCAGGTTGGTTTGACAAATCCTGCGATTATTGGAGCAGATGTTTGCCATCTTAACTTGCATAAGACCTTTGGAATTCCCCATGGTGGTGGTGGTCCCGGAGTTGGACCAATTGGTGTTGCTGAATTTCTTAAGGAGTATCTTCCCAATCATCCAGTAGTTTCAACTGGTGGAAAAATGGGTGGAGCAATCTCTGCAGCTCCTTATGGCAGTGCGATGGTTCTTACTATCACACATGCTTATATACAGATGCTTGGAGGCAAAGGACTGACCAGGTCTACTGAGCTTGCTATGCTGAATGCAAACTATTTGGCGACATTATTGAAGGATCATTTCGGAATTTTGTTTACAGGTGAGAACGGACGGGTGGCACATGAAATGATACTTGATTGCAGATCATTCAAGCAAGAAGCTGGTATTGAGACTTCGGATATTGCCAGACGGCTCATGGATTATGGCTTTCATGCTCCCACGCTATCATTTCCGGTTCATGAAACTCTTATGGTTGAGCCTACTGAGAGCGAGTCGAAACAAGAGCTTGACCGTTTTATAGAAACTATGATTGCTATCCGTTTTGAGATTGCCGATATTGCTGATGGAATTGCTGATAAGGATAATAACGTTCTGATCAATGCACCACATACTGCTATGAATATTGGTGACGATACCTGGAGTCATCCTTATGGAAGACAGAAGGCTGCATTCCCGCTTCCTTGGGTAGTGGAGAATAAGTTTTGGCCAATTGTTGGTAAGATTGACAATGGCTATGGCGATCGCAACCTGATGTGTAGTTGTAAAGGCATAGACGAATATGAATGAAAAAGAAAAAGCCGGACTTCAATTAGGAGTCCGGCTTCTGGAAATTAAGATAGTCTGTATGTTTTCTTATTCAAAACTAAATTTTATTCAGGTCAACCTCGAAAGCCCATTCTTGCATAGGATAACAATAGCAGTAGTAAAAATGCATTGTTGAACTTATGTTAGACTTGAAATAGTACATAACAGTTCGTTGGTCTGCAGCTTCACTCCATTGATTCCTTTCCCACTGATGGGTCTGGTCTAATTCAACTTCTGCGTTTGGTTTTGCTAAGGGATCAAAAGATCCTTTTAATGAGTGAGAATTAAGCTCACCAGTTAACATCTCCTGGAATTCGATGCAAATATTTCCTTCGACACTGATGCATACAGAAACATGCATCAGACCTAATCCGAAATCAATAGTGCCACTTCTCCAAGTGCCGATGTAAGGTGCGGCTTCTACCGCCATGTTTGTAGTAAAGACTTGAATAGTGCCGTCTTCAGCAGTTACGGTAAAGGATACCGGAGAGGAAAAATCAGTTGCTATTCCCCCAATGGGGTTCAACTGTGCATCAGGAGATACTTCAATGGAAGGGATCAGATTTGAAATAGACGTTCCAAACGGAACGTTAGCAGAAATTGTATTTCCGCTGATAATACCTAAGATGTTTTGGTCCAGTTCAACATTTTTGCTGGCCTCAAAAATGAAGGAAAGAACTTCCTTCTTGCTGGACAATACTTCTTCCTTTTGACAGGAAGAAAGGAAACCTCCTCCTACTACCAGGGCGAGGGCCAGTGTAATAAACCTTCGTTTCATGGTATATATGGATTTAAGTGATGATTAATCTTTCAATACTTCTTCAAGAATGAGGTTGAATACTTTAGTGTTGGTGCTACCCATTGCCTGGATTTGCTGTGGAACGATGCTGTTTTTGCTCATTCCGGGAATGGTATTTACCTCAAGAAACCACAATTGGTCATCAGTAAGAATGTAATCTATTCTTACCAGACCTCTGCAGCCGAGGATTTGATATATCCGTTTGGATAAATCTCCACAAGCGGTAGCTATACTCTCTGGAATGTCAGCAGGTGTGATTTCATCAGCTGCTCCAGTAGTGTATTTTGCCTCGTAATCAAAGAACTCTTTTTTGCTAACAATTTCAGTAATGGGTAGTACCAGGATTTCATCCCCGGTTTTGACCAATCCACAGGTCAGTTCGCGTCCCTGAAGCAAAGATTCAATTATAACTTCAGGGTCTTCATTAAGTGCTACATTAATAGCAGGAATTAATTGAGACGTAGTATTCACTCTTGAAATGCCGCAGCTTGATCCACCGCTATTGGGTTTTACAAAGCAGGGAAGTTTTAGTTTCAGAATAATATCTTCCTCATTCAGGCTATCTCCTTTTCTGAGTCTGATAGAATCTGCAACGGCAATTCCATAATTTCTTAGTAGGCTGTTGCATACATATTTATTAAATGTCAAGCTACTACAGAAAGAATCACAACCTGTAAAAGCCTGATTTAATAGTTCGAAATATGCCTGCAGTTTTCCATTCTCACCCGGATCTCCATGAATAGAATTATAAACTGCATCGAAGTATTTAGGTGTCCCATTCTCCTGATAGGAAAAATCATTTTTGTTTATTGGCAATTGCTCTCCGGTTTCAGATCTGACAAACCATCCCTGATGGCTGATTTCAACCAGTAGTGCATCATACTTATTCTTGTCGAGAGTACGAAGAATTTCTTTTGCACTTTGAATAGAAATGGAGTATTCAGAGGAAAAGCCACCGGCAAGAACTGCGATATGTTTTTTTGCAATAGACACCTTACCCAAAGTTACGTAAAAAAGCGTCTGATTGTTACCTGCCGCCTAAATAAATACGCCATTTTTGCATAAGTTCAGACATATCATCCGGTGTATCTGATTTAAAGAGCATCCATTTGCCAGTAGTGGGGTGTTCAAATCCAAGTTCTTTGGCGTGAAGGGCTTGTCTGGGCAGCACCTTGAAGCAGTTTTGAACAAATTGCTTGTATTTGGTAAAGGTTGTACCTTTTAATATAATATCTCCGCCGTATTCTCCGTCATTGAAAAGAGGATGACCAATAGATTTCATGTGAATCCTAATCTGATGTGTTCGTCCGGTTTCTAATTTGCACTCAAGCAGAGAGAGGTAGGAAAAGTCTTCAAGGAGCTTGTAATGCGTAACAGCATGTTTGCCAAGATTTTCATCTTTAAAAACATACATGACTGTGCGATCTTTAGGGTTGCGACCAATATTACCAACAATGGTTCCTGCTTCTTCTTTTGGTCTGCCCCAGACTATAGCATGATAGATTCTATGTGTTGTTTTATCAAAGAACTGTTTTCCAAGGTGAGTTTTTGCATGATCAGTTTTTGCAACCACCAGTAGTCCACTAGTGTTTTTGTCAATGCGATGTACTAATCCTGCCCGAGTGTCTTTTCCCTGAAAAAGTTCGAGGTCTTTGAAATACCATGCAAGTGCATTAAGAAGAGTACCGGTGTAATTTCCATGTCCGGGATGAACAACCATTCCCGGCTGCTTATTAATCACAATAACCTGGTCATCTTCATAGACAATATTCAAGGGGAGATCTTCAGGAATGAGTACGAGTTCTCTGCGTGGATAACTGAGTTTCACCACAATCACATCATCAGGCTTAACTTTGTAATTTGATTTTACTGGTTTCTCATTAACAAAGACACACCCTGAGTCTGCAGCTGTCTGGATTTTTGACCTTGAAGTCGCCTCCATTTTCTGATGTAGAAATTTATCTACCCGAAGAAGTCCTTGCCCCTTGTCAGCTACATATCTAAAGTGCTCAAACAGGTCGGACTGCTCTTCAGTTTCTTCAGAATCAATAAGGGATTCAGTCATAAAGCTTGATTATTTTTCTGCTAATAATTAGATGCCCACTTTGAACTATAATAAAGAAGGTGCCATCTGATAATGAGCTTAGGTCAATTTGGTGAGAGATTCTATTCTTTTTCATTACTTCTCTGCCATTGATATCAATAATAGTAAGGCTGGCATTAGACAGCTCATCAGGGAAGTCAAGATGGAGTTGATTGAGAACAGGATTTGGATAGACATTAAAATCGGGTAATGCCTGATCCGGGAATTCTGTTCTGACACCTGATTTTTTTGATTTATTGGCAAAAACTGGTCGCACCATGATACTGCCTTCATAAGAAGTGTTTTTCCATAATTGAGTTAGTTTATAGAAAGTCTTATCCTGATTATTAGTATTTCTATCAAATCCGACATTTAGGAAATCATTGGTGACTTGTTGCCATCCGATATAATAGTTTTCAGGTACAACTCTGGCCGTGTCAAGCATGAAAAGATCAAACCCGTTGAACCCATTATCCAAACTTGCACGGGCCCCCTCCTGGATGTGGATCAGATCACCTGGCTGTCCGTCAATTTCATTCCATACAGCTAATCTCAGGTATTTTCTGTTTGCATCTTCAAAGCTACGATTGAAGAAAATAGATATGCCAACTAATGAATCACCTTGATTGAAATTATGAAATTGAACTGCTACCATTCCGTTACTGCTACCATCTCCGGTTAATCCATAACCTGCTTCAGCACTTCCGTCATCATAGGCATAATAGTTTGAAAACTCCTGAGTATATTTTATTTTAGTATTTGTGGGAATAAGGTCAT
Source organism: Bacteroidales bacterium (assembly GCA_023145515.1). GTDB lineage: Bacteria > Bacteroidota > Bacteroidia > Bacteroidales > UBA12481 > JABHCC01. The sequence goes on along the minus strand of JAGLDP010000102.1, from coordinate 4,055 downwards.
CTTCAGTAGGGTTCAGATCTAATTCTATCGTAAATCGTGCAGAATCTGTAGCATCTGAAGTGAAGCCATAATTAAAAGTGGCATCATATTGTAGCTCCTGTAATCCTCGCACTTCATCTGCTTCCAGTATTTTTTCAAAACCCTGACTGCTTCCAAATTCATCAACTATTTTGAATACAGGTTCATAGTATTTTTTGCTTGAAGATAGGTTTTGAAGATGAAGAGGAAAAATCGTTTTCACCTCATTTAGTCCTGCTTGTTTGAAATGTTCCCATGGCAAAGCAGAGTAGTTAAGCAAGAGAGAGCCGGTTCCTCTTTTAAGACTCAGGTCATTTACAATAGTATCCTGATAATGCCTGTTCTTGTTGAGATAAATATAATCTAAGTGCCAATGATCTGCATTGGCAATCAGGCTGGGTTCAAAGGCATTAGCCAGGGAGGCCAGGTTTCTGAACCGGAATTGAAATCCAGCTTTTAGAAAAATAGCTCCTCTGACTGGAATCATCACCTGCTTGAATTCTTCTGATTCTGATCCGGCTGAGCCCCATATCCATAGCCATTTGTTATCAACAGGGGTAAAAAACTCCAGAATTAATGAATCTCTGGCCTCAGGAGCATCTCCAAGTCCCTGAGCTTGGTAGTAAAAACTGAGATATAGTGTGGTGTCTCCTCCAATATCCAGATTAATCGGCTTGGATGTTAGATAATCAGCCTGAAAGCTATTAATATTAGCATGATCATAAATTGCACCAAGTGAATCTAGTGCATCGAGTGTGGCAACGCCTATTCCCGGAGAGTTTATCCCAAAATTATTATTGATATAGGCAAATGAGTTAATCCATTTTTCCTGATCTGGGTAGGTGTTGTCTGTTGAGAAATCATCAACAAAAGGTAGCTCCAGATCGGAGAATCCTGTTTTTAAGACTTGAATGATTCCTTTTTGATCAGGATTGCGCAATACCGAGCTTAATTTCTCTTGAGAGAATCCGGTGAGGGCTACCCAAAAACTGATTAAAAAGAAAAGGGTGACTTTTTTTATACTCATATCGGTTTAATTCAAAGGGATAATTTCATCAGTCTTCAATGAATCCAGCATAAAAAGACTTGAGTCAGTCATAAATAGCTTTAATGAATCAAGGCTTAACCAGATATCAATTGGCGATCCTAATTGTGCCTTGGTGCTGTTGTGGTCTGGAAACTGTTTGTAAATCAGTGCATTCATGCTGTCTTCTGCACTTAGAATACTGTCGTCAAAAACAACAGCACCAATGTTGAAATGGAGGTCTAATAATAAGGATGCTGCAGAATCATGCGTCATGAGAGTAAGCTCGGGAATAAAATCTGTTTCATTACTTAGTCCTTGTCCCAGAACCAAAACAATACCAGATCCTTTCTCGATGGGAGTTCCCTGTTCGATGATTTCTCCTTGATACTTCTGGTTTAAAACGTAGGTTCTGGCAAAATAGGGCTCGTATTCAATGCTGTCAATAAAGAAACTCTGGCTTTCCAGTACTCGTTTTGCCTGGCGATAAGACATGTCGAAGGCTTTTGGCATGAGTGTCATTTCAGGATACCAGCAGTTTGTTGTTAGAAAGATTTTTCGGTTTTTCTTGACAATGAATCCTGCTGCAGGGTATTGATCCAGAACAGATCCTCCGGGCTGATCTTTTACATAGATACTATCTTGAACCAGCCAGGTGAGTTCTTTTTCTAAGCACAGCTGATCAACTTCCTGCAGAGTAAATCCTGTGAAATTTGGAACCTGAATCTCTTTTCCATGTCCGGTATAAATATTCAGGCTAAGCTGAATTGCCAGGATTAATCCAAAAGTAATAGCAGAGGCTATCAGGAAATTTTTCCAAAAAACCCAAGTGATAAGAAACCGCCAGAATGATATTTTCTTTTTAGGCATAACCCTTTTGCTTTGTATGAACGCTTCAACAAAGATAAAATTATCTTTAGAGATAGATTAATAGGCTTTAATAGTATTATAAAGAGTGTCGCGTTCTACCGCTTGGCGACCAGCATCTTTGATTAGCTTGACCAGCTTGTTGGTGTTGAATGATGGGTTCTGATCTTTTGCTCCTGCCATGGAATAGATTTTTGTAGTGTCGTCAATAGTTCCATCCAGATCATCCACCCCAAAATCTAAAGATAGAGCTGCCATATCTTTCCCTATCATTGGCCAGTATGCCTTTAAATGTGGAATATTATCGAGGTATAACCTTGAAACAGCATAGTTTTTGAGATCTTCAATTGATGAAACTTCACCTATAGAAGAGAGAGCATTGTTCATGTGTTTGTATTTCAGAGGTATGAAAACCTGAAATCCATGAGTTTTATCCTGAAGATTTCTAATCCTTTTCATGTGGTCTATCCGGTGATGATAACTTTCTATATGCCCATATAGAATAGTAACATTAGTTGATAAACCTATTTCATGTGCAGTTTGATGAATTTCAAGCCAGGTTTTAGTATCGGTTTTATCTGGACAAAGTTGTTTGCGAAGTTCTTCGTCAAAGATTTCGGCTCCTCCTCCTGGTATGGATCCTAATCCGGCCTCTTTCAGGATCAGTAAACCCTCTTTAAAGCTTTTTTTGTTTTTACGTATCATGAAGTCAAGCTCAACAGCCGTAAATGCTTTAATATGCAGCTCGGGGCGTTTTGCTTTTATGGTCCTCAAAATATCTGCATAGTATTCTAAGTCGCGTTGTGGATGAACACCACCAACAATGTGGACTTCAGTGATATTTCGATCTGTAAATCTGTCAATCTCTTTTAGAATAGCTGCTTTATCCATTTCCCACGCACCTTCCTGGTTAACTCTTCTTCGATATGAACAGAACACGCAGTTGTGAACACAAATATTAGTTGGCTCAAGATGGAAGTTCCTGTTGAAATATACTTTATTGCCATTAATTTTTGTTCTGGAAATACTGGCAAGTCGTCCTAAAAACCCCAATTCAGCTCTTTCAAAAAGAGCAAGAGCGTCATCATCACTTATCCTTTTTGATGCAACTACCTTCTCTTCAATTCTTTTCAATATCTCTTCGGTCATGATATCTATTTTCTTGAATGGCAAAAATAGATAAATTCTGCCTTTTGATGGTAGATTTACTTTTTCCATCTTTGTGACTCCTATGTCGGATAAGAAAAAAATAGCTCTGATTATTGGCGCGGGTCCGGCAGGACTCACTGCAGCCTATGAATTGCTTTCAAGAACTGATTACATGCCAGTTATTCTGGAAGAGTCGGATGTAGTTGGAGGGATATCCAGAACTGTTAACTACAAAGGCAATCGAATGGATATCGGCGGACATAGATTTTTCTCCAAATCGGATCGTGTTATGGATTGGTGGTTAAAATTCCTGCCACTTCAGGATCTGACGGGAGGGTTATCAGAAGTCGATCCTGATGAATCTGATAAGGTCATGCTGGTTCGAAATCGCTTATCAAGAATTTTTTACCTGAGAAGATTTTTTGACTACCCGGTACGTTTGAATGGTAGAACAATATCTAATCTGGGTTTATTTAGAATGGCTGGTATCGGAATCTCATACATCCTGATACGGCTTTTTCCAATTAGACAGGAGAAAAGTCTTGAAGATTTTTTCATTAATCGTTTTGGTCGGGTTTTATACAATACCTTTTTCAAAGATTACACAGAAAAAGTGTGGGGTGTTCCATGTAGTCAGATCAAACCGGAATGGGGAGCTCAGAGAATCAAGGGTTTATCTATTTCCAAGGCTATATGGCATGCTTTTAAATCTATAGTATCCAAGGATGGATCAATTGATCAAAAAGGAGTGGAAACTAGTCTTATTGATCGCTTTTTGTATCCTAAGTTTGGTCCGGGACAATTATGGCAGGAGGTTCGGGATACAGTGCTTGACGATGGTGCTGAGATACACATGAGTCATAAAGTAGTGCAATTAGATAAAAGTGAAGGTAAGATTACCGGAGCTTGGGCTGTGAATCAGGCTAACCAAGAGAGACGTTTGTTTTCAGCTGATTTAGTTTTTAGTACAATGCCAGTCAAGGATTTAGTTTTGGGC
>JAGLDP010000101.1 GCA_023145515.1 Bacteroidales bacterium | reverse complement strand
TTGAAAATGTAGTGATACCTGGCTTGAAGAAGCTCTGATTGCGCTCTGGTAAGATTATTCTTGGCTTCTTTATAATCGAGAGATGTTAGCATTCCTACTTTAAATTTCTTTTCAGTATATCTAAATGCTTCTTGCAAAGACAATAAAGATGATTCGGTTGCATGGTATCTGTCAAGAGCCGCTTTAGCATCTGCATAAGCCTGTTGAATCTCTTTTCTGAGTTGATTTTGGCTTATCTCAAGTGAATAATGGCTATTCAAAACCTCAAGTTGTGCATTTTTTATAGAAGTTCTGGAGTTCCAGTTATTGAATATTGGAATGCTCAAATAAAAGTTCAAACTGCTGGTACTAGAAAACCCTGTTTGATTTCTGAAGGGCATTATGTTGCCTGTCAACTGATCTCTGATTTGGTCAGAGTATCCGGTTCCCCAATATGAATTCATTGAAAGCGAAGGACTCAATTCTCCTTTTGCCAGGAGTAAGTTTTTTTCTAAGCTTTTAACCTTGAATTCGGCACTTTTTATTCTGGGAAGAAAGCGGATGGAGCTTTCATAGATTTCACTAACTTTTGGAGTGATGAGATCCATTGGGATGTCGGGCAGATTAGGACTGGATATTGAAAAATCATCAGGATTCTTCAAGTCGAGTAATTGAGCAAGATCAAGTCTCGACAGTTCCAATTGGTTATTTGTAATTACCAGGTTTAGTTCCTCAGAAGCAAGCTGTGCTTTTATTTCCAGAAGATTCCCTTGTGCTAAAGCCCCTGCCTTCACTAGCTGTGCAGTTTGTTCAAGTTGCTGCTTGGATATCTCAACCTGCCTTTCAGCAATAGCTAATAATTCCTGTTTGAAAAGGATTTGCAAAAAATGCCGCGTAATACTTAGCGCCAGATTATTTTTAGCATGCTCAAGATCTGCAAGATTTTTCTTGAGATCCAGTTCGTTCTTCTTAATTGTATTGTATGCTTGAAGTCCTTTGAAAAGCATAATGCCTGAGGAGGCTGAAAAAGATGTTCCCTGTGAGTTTTGCGTTGTAAACTCATAGGTCAGGGGATCTACGGAGCGACCAAAGCGGAAAGTTTGTCCAACACCGGCATTAAGGTTTGGCAAAAGGGCGAGCTTTGATTGCTTCAGTTGATTGCCAACCATGGCTACCTGTATTTCCTGCTGCTTAAGAATGATATTTTTCTCATAAGCATGAGATATGCACTTATCGAGAGTCCAGTTATCCTGACCCTGGCATATTGCAGGTAATAGAATAAAAGTAAGCAACAGACAGGGGAGCTTTCGAATCATGGATCTTGAAAACAGCATGCTAATTGTCTATTTTTTTCCGATAGTATTTTGAAATAGCTTGAATATTCTTTTATACTCATCTGTCCATGCATCAGGATCAGTAAAGCTATGTCTTTGAAGTGGAAAAACTGCAAGTTCCCAATCGTTTTTCCCAAGATCAATCAGTCGTTGTGATACCCGCACAATATCCTGGAAATGGACATTATCATCGAGCATGCCGTGGCACATCAAAAGGTCACCTTTGAGTCCTTCTGCAAAGTTTATCGGAGAACTCATAGCATAGGCAATGCTATCATTAACAGGAGTATTGAGAATATTTGCAGTATAGCCATGGTTGTAATGGGCCCAATCTGTTACAGAGCGAAGAGCTGCACCAGCGGCAAAAACATCTGGTTCATTGAACATTGCCATCAGCGTAATAAACCCACCATAAGACCCTCCATATAATCCTATCCGACTGGCATCAATATCGTATTTCTGAACCAGATGTTTTGCTCCGTCAACCTGATCAGACAGATCTTTTCCTCCCATCCATCGGTAAATGCCTGTTCTGCAGTCGCGACCATAGCCAGCGCTTCCACGATAGTCAATATCCAGCACGGTATATCCATTATCGGTAAGAATATTATGAAACATGAACTCATGGTAATATGTTGACCACCATTTGTGAGCATTCTGAAGATATCCTGCTCCATGCACAAAAATGACAGCAGCTTTATTTTTCACACCTGGTGCTGGCTGGTAGATACGTGCGTAAACCTCTACTCCATCTTCAGCAATAAAACTGGTAAATTTGGGGCTACGCCAATTGTATGATTTAAATTCGTTGCTGCGACCATCAGTAATCTGAATGGCATCTGCCCCGGGTTTATTTGTCTGGAAATATAATTCTGGTGGTTGGTTAGCAAATGAAAAGGTAATAGCCAGATGTTTTTCATCAGGGGATAGAGAAACACTATTGCTACCGGTCATGCTGGTAATTTGAACTCTTTCACCTCCATCAATCGGCATGCGATAGAAATGTCGCTCGCCCGGATGAACTTCGTTGGATGAGAAATACCAAGATTTCTTATTCGACGAAAAATACGGACTATAGACTTCAAAATTTCCTGATGTTAGCGCCTTTTTCTCACCGGTTTCAATATTTATAGTGTACAGATGACTGTAGCCTGTTACTTCAGACTGAAACCAGATTCTTTTTTGATCGGGCATCCATCCAACAGATCCACCATAGCCTA
>JAGLDP010000100.1 GCA_023145515.1 Bacteroidales bacterium | reverse complement strand
GAAAGAAATTGCCGAAATGAACAAAACTGGTGATGCTGTCATCAATCTCGGAATTGGAAATCCGGATGGGAAGCCAGATCAAGTAGTAATCGAAGCATTAAACCTTGCTAGTCAGCAAGAAGGAAATCACGGCTACCAATCTTATATTGGCATACCTGAGTTAAGAGAAGCTTTTGCCAACTGGTATGCAAAATACTATCATGTTGAGCTCAACCCGGCCGATCAGATTCTTCCTTTAATAGGATCTAAGGAAGGGATTATGCACATCTCAATGGCATTTCTAAATCCCGGAGATAGTGTTCTCGTTCCCAATCCTGGTTATCCGGCTTACGCAGCTGTATCGAAATTAGTCGGAGCCAGAATCCAAAGCTATGATCTTGAAGAATCTCTAAACTGGCAACCAGACCTTAACAAACTGGAACAAGCAGATTTATCATCGACAAAATTGATGTGGGTAAATTATCCGAATATGCCTACCGGCCAAGCGACTGATCAGGAGTTTTTTGTGAAATTGATTGCTTATGCCAAAAGAAATAACATCCTCATTATCAATGATAATCCCTATAGTTTCATCCTGAATGATTCTCAAAAAAGTCTGTTATCAACTCCTGATGCTTTCGATTGTGCCTTGGAGCTCAACAGCCTGAGTAAGTCTCATAATATGGCAGGATGGAGGATGGGAATGCTGGCAGGAAGAGCAGAATTCATTCAATATGTGTTAAGAGTAAAATCAAACATGGATTCAGGCCAGTTCAAACCCATGCAAATTGCAGCCATAAAGGCTCTTGAGTTAGACCAGAACTGGTATAAGACAATAAACGATGAATACCGCTTGAGAAGAGAACTAATCTGGAATTTATATGACTATTTAGGATGCACTTACTCAAAAAAGCAGAATGGCATGTTTGTGTGGGCATCAATACCAAAAGAAGAAACTAGCGGACAAGCTTTTGCAGACAGAATACTACAAGAATCAAGAGTTTTTATTACCCCGGGCTTCATTTTTGGAAGTAAAGGAGATCGGTATATAAGAGCCAGTCTCTGCCAGCCAGAAGAAATCATAAAAGAAGCAACAAATAGAATATTGAAGAGCACAGAAATATCTGACAAGTGACAACTGATAACTCAAAAAAATGACAGTAACAATAATTGGACTCGGCCTCATTGGCGGATCTCTCGCCCTCGATCTAAAAGCCAGAAGGTTTGCCGACAGAGTAATAGGAGTAGATAATAGTCCTCAGCACAGAGACCAGGCGCTAGAGAGAGGATTGGTTGACGAAGTAATGACCCTGCATACAGGAATACAAGAAGCTGACTTAATCGTGCTGGCCATTCCGGTTGATGCTATAAAGGAGCTTCTGCCTCTGGTTTTGGATTACGTTACGCATCAGACTGTAACTGACTTGGGATCCTCCAAATCAGAGATTATTGAAAGCGTTTCAGCACATCCCAAACGGGGCAATTATGTTCCCTCACACCCAATGGCAGGTACAGAGTTTTCCGGACCAGCAGCAGCTGTAAACGGTCTGTTTGCCAAAAAAGTGGGAATTATCTGCGACATGGCCGAATCCAACCCTAAAGCATTAGAAATGGTGACTAACATGTACATGGCTGTAAATATGCGACTGGTATTTATGAGTGCTCGTGAACATGATCATCATGCAGCTTATGTGTCGCACATTTCGCACCTAACCTCATTTGCATTGGCTTTAACAGTTCTCGATAAAGAAAGAAATGAAAAGAATATATTTAATTTAGCCAGTGGAGGCTTCGATAGCACAGTTCGCCTGGCTGCTTCATCTGCATCTATGTGGGTACCGGTTTTTTCACAAAACAAAAACAATGTGGTTGAGGTTATCAGCACCTATATTGAAAAAATGACCGCTTTTAAAGAGGCCATTGCCAGCGGAGATGCAAAACAGGTTGAAAACTTAATTCTGGAAGCAAACATTATTCAAAAAACGCTTAATCAATTCTCATGAAAGATATAAAATTAGCCCCCCTCGAAGATTGGGGATTAGAAACAGAAAGACCTTTACTAATCTCTGGCCCCTGTTCTGCCGAAACGGAAGAACAAGTAATGGAAACAGCCAGAAGACTGATGAACACAAGTACTCAGGTATATAGAGCTGGCATCTGGAAACCCCGTACTCGTCCGGGCACCTTTGAAGGAGTTGGAGTTGAAGGCTTAAAGTGGCTAAGAAGAGTCAAAGAAGAAACTTCGCTAAAAACTGCTACAGAAGTAGCCAATGCCAAGCATGTTTTTGAGGCCTTAAAATATCAAGTAGATATCCTGTGGATAGGAGCCAGAACAACGGTAAACCCCTTTGCCGTACAGGAAATTGCGGATGCTTTAGAAGGCGTAGATATCCCGGTAATGATTAAAAACCCGATCAACCCCGATGTTGAGCTGTGGTGTGGGGCCATTGAACGTATTTCTAAAGCAGGAATAAACAGAATTGCGGCAATTCATAGAGGATTTTCAAGCTACGCAGAAACCAAATATAGAAATGCTCCTAACTGGCAGTTGCCAATTGATCTGAAAAGACGGAGACCAGATTTACCGATTATATGTGATCCCAGTCATATCACTGGCAAACATGAACTTTTGCTAGAAGTATCGCAACGAGCTATGGATCTAAACTTTGAGGGATTAATAATCGAATCACATATCAATCCTAAAGAGGCATGGTCAGATGCCCGCCAACAGATTACCCCAGAAGAGCTCTATGCCCTGATTAACAACCTCGTACTCAGAGATATGAGCACTAAGAGCAATAGTTTCATGCCTCAACTTGAAGAATACCGATCAGAAATTGACAGATTGGATGATGAACTCATGCAAGTATTAGAAAGTCGTATGAAGATCTCAGAAAAAATTGGAGAGTGCAAAAAGGAAAATAGCGTGACAATTCTTCAATCTGGCAGATGGGACAGTATTCTGGAGAAAAGTATTGCTGCAGGAGTAGAAAAAAATCTTTCAGCAGTATTCGTTAAGAAGATTTTTTCTGCAATTCATCAAGAGTCGATTAATGCTCAGACTAAGATTATGAATCAATAAGTATCTTTAAGCTCTTATGATTATTAAGATACTACCATCAGCAATATCTGGCACACTGCATGCTCCCGCTTCAAAGAGCTTTGCTCAACGTGCTCTGGCTGCAGCACTGCTGGCAGATGGTACAACAATTATTCGAAACCCAAGCAGATGCAATGATGCCCTGGCTGCCATGCAAGTGATTCAAAATTTGGGTGCAACTATAGAGGATAACGGTGACAATCTTATTATTCATGGCGGTTTAAACCCGAAGGAAAAGTCTCTGGATTTTGGAGAAGCCGGACTTGGAATCCGTTTGTTCTCATCTATTGTGGCCCTACATCACGAGGAAATTATTCTTAATGGTAGAGGTTCATTATTATCTAGACCAATGGGTTCAATTAGTGACGCTCTTTCAGCCTTAGGAGCTAGCTGTAAAACAAACAATGGATTTCTGCCAATAAAAATCAGGGGTCCGCTCGCTGGAGGAGATATTGAAGTTGACGGAAGCCTTTCATCTCAAGTACTAAGCGGCTTAATCATGGCTCTACCTCAGTCTGATAATGATTCAACTATCAGAGTGAAATCATTAAAAAGCATACCATATATAGATATGACACTGAGCATTATGGAGCATTTTGGTGTGAGAATAAAAAACTCAGATTATACTGAATTCAGAATCTCAGGCAAGCAATCATACCAGTCCTGCGACTATATCGTTGAAGGAGATTGGTCTGGAGCAGCCTTCTTGCTGGTAGCAGGTGCTATTGCTGGCAATATTGAAGTTCTCGGTTTAGATCCTAATTCATCTCAGGCAGATAAAGAAATCCTAACAGCTCTTCAACAAGCAGGAGCAATGCTTGACATTTCTAAGAATAGTATTCACTGCTCAAAAGCAGACCTGAATGCATTCAAACTAGATGCCACTCATTGTCCTGACCTCTTCCCTCCACTGGTTGCTCTGGCTGCTCATTGCAAAGGTACAAGTCAGATTTCTGGCGTTAATAGACTGATACACAAGGAGAGCAATAGGGCAAATGCATTGCTTAAGGAAATGGGCAAGCTGGGTATCTCTATTAAAATATCTGGAGATGAAATGCTTATTCAGGGAAAAGTAGATATTCAGAAAGCAAAAATTGATTCACATAATGATCATCGTATTGCAATGGCTGCTGCAGTTGTTACACTACCAGGAAAAAGCCCGATAGAAATTATGGGAGCTGATTGTATATCCAAATCTTATCCCGATTTTTATAGTGATATGATTAAAGTAGGAGGACAAATAAATGAATAGTTTCGGAACTCTTTTCAGAATCAGCATATTTGGCGAATCCCATGGCTATGGGGTAGGTGTTAGTATTGATGGTTGTCCTGCAGGAATAAAACTATCTGAAGACGATTTTCTGTCAGATCTCGCCAGGCGACAAGCGGGCGCGATGGGTACTACTCCACGAGTAGAAAAGGATCTGCCAAAAATAATTAGTGGCTGCTTTAAAGGATTTACTACCGGTGCACCATTGACCGTGCTTTTCATCAATGAGGACACTAAATCAGGTGATTATGATCATTTGCGCAGACAACCACGTCCCGGACATGCAGATTGGGTAGCGCAGCAAAAATTCTTTGGATTCAATGATCACAAGGGTGGTGGCCATTTTTCTGGTCGGTTAACTCTAGGACTAGTAGCAGCCGGTGTAATTGCAAAAAAAATAACTGATCCGATTTCTATTAATGCCAAACTGATTGAAGCTGGCGGCATTCCTGATATTGACAAAGCCGTAAGAAAAGCCATTGAAGATGATGACTCTATTGGAGGCATAGTGGAGTGTAAAGCCGATGCTATGCCAACTGGACTAGGGGAGCCTTTCTTTGACTCTCTTGAATCAAAAATCGCTCATTTAGTTTTCTCTATTCCAGCAACTAAAGGCATTGAATTTGGTAGCGGTTTTTCTGCCGCACAGATGAGAGGATCAGAACACAATGACAACATTCTATCTGCAGATGGACAAACGGAGACTAATCATGCCGGAGGGATTAATGGCGGAATAAGCAATGGGAACAAATTAGTGTTCAGAGTTGCTATCAAGCCAACATCATCTACTGCTAAGCCACAAAAAACCATTAATCTGGAAACTACAAAAATTGAAGAGCTGGTAATCGGTGGAAGGCATGATAAATGCATTGCTCTTAGAGTTCCTGTTGTTCTTGAGTCCATCACCGCAATCGCATTAGCTGACCTACTCTTATTACGTAAGAGTCAGGATGGTATGCATATTTAACAACAAACTATTGCACCGGCAGATCTTCAAAAGAGATATCCAAAACAGGATAGTTCTCCCATCCGGTAAAATCAAAATGCCACCACTCACTTGATAACTGGCTGAATCCAAAAAGCTCCATTGCTGTTTTCAGAGCTAAACGATTCTTTATTATATGATCAGGAATCTCCATATAGTCAGATGCCGCTTTAACAGTAAAATCATCAAAAGCTGTTGGCATGTCTAGTTCTATTGAGTCAGCCAAGGTAATAAGAGTGACATCGATGGCACAACCACGATTATGTCGTGAACCCGTTTCCGGAGCTGCTGCATAAGCAGGATCTTTAACAATCTCCCAAAATTTCAATGTAGCCTGATAAGGCCGATAAGCATCAAATATTTTCAAGCCAAGATCTCTACCAAAAAGATAGTCAACCACTTTGTGCAGAGAATCTGCAGCTGCTTTGCACAAATATGCCCCCGAAGATTCATACACTACTTCGCCTGTAAAATTATTGCTTGTAGCATAACGAATATCAAATTGTGTATTTAAAAGAAAAGGCCTTAGATTGACCAATTCCTGATCAGGATTCTTTTTCACCAGTTTAGCATAAGCCTCAGGCGAGGAGATAACAATCAAACCATATTCGTTGACCTGCTGTGTCTCTGAGCATGATCCAATCAACGCTGATATCATGATTAAGGCAAATAGCCTTCTAAAAACTTCAATAATCTCTCTCATAAGAAAAGAATTATACTAAAGAACCTGCGAGCTTCTTATTAAATAAAACAAAAACTCCCAGCATTAAAGCCCATTGAGCCAGACAGGTCATTATGCTAAACGAATTAAATGGATTATACCACTCACCGGGTGCAAAAACCGTGGCAGCCAGGTAGAACCACCAAACCAGCAGAGCAATTGCCGCAAAAGGAATGAAATATGTGATCACTAGTTGCCACCAGGATTTGAGTTGCCAATCGTGCTCATCCAAATGCATTTCTAAACGTAGCTTTTTAACACCTGATTTTATCACCACAAAGGCCATCAGGGCTCCGGATATCATCAATCCAATTCCCCATACATGATCCTGATTACTCAGCCAATTAAGATTCATTGCGGCAGGAATACCCAGAACATATATCAGAGCTACCACGAGAATTACCGACATTTTACGAGTCATTCCGGTATCAATAAATATTCTGGCACAAAGTTCAATCTGTGCTATAAGTGATGAGAATCCTGCAAATGTTAAGCCCAAAAAGAATAGAATGGCTAAAGGATGTCCCATTACCATCCGGGCAAAAAGCTGTGGCATCCAAATGAAAGTAAGTCCGGTACTTGCCGGTCCTGAAGTTTTCATTACTTCAAGTATTTCTGAACTATTCATTGCCATCTCAGCTCCCAGAATTGCGAAAACTGTTCCGAAAATCATGATCCCTGATAAAAGCGAAACCATATTATTCCCAATACCCGTTGTAAAAGCATTCTTCACAGCTCCGTGTTCCTTCTTCATATATGCCGCGTATGTCAAAAAGAGGCCCCATCCAGCACCAGTATCCCAGGCATTTTGAGTTAGGGCAGCCAACCACACTTTCGGTTCTCTCAATTGTGCAAAATCAGGACGAAATAAATAAGCAATTCCTTCTCCTGCGCCAGGTAAGGTGATCGCCCTGATAACCGATATAACCACAATAACCAACAAAGCAGGAATCAAGATTTTGTTGATCTTCTCAATTCTCCCAACACCTTTCCATATTGCCATTCCAGCAAAAGCTATTGCAAGAAAATGAAAAAGAAATATCGAATTTCCAGATTGGTAGGTATTCCATGTATCCATTGCTGCCTGTGTAGTTGTAGGCAGATCGTGAGTTAGTGTTTGGTATAGATAAAAAATACACCAACCCACCACTACAGTATAAAAAAACGTAATAGCAGCAGTTACAAATGCTACAAATGCACCCATCCAGGCAAACTTCTTGCCTAAACTCTTTACAAAAACACCGATCACTCCGGAGCGATGCTTTCTGCCCAATGCATATTCAGCAATAATCAACGGTATACTCCAGAGAAACAAGAAAATTACCCATGCAATAATAAAAGCACCAGCACCATTTTCACTCCCTTCCTGTGCAACAATTCTCGGGAACCTCCATATATTTCCTGTTCCTACAGCGATTCCCATCGCACTCAAGATAAATCCCCATCTGGTTGAAAATCGATGTCCGGTTGATGCATCAAGGGTTTTACTCATAAGTTCAGGTTTTTTAACTCAAGGGTCTAAGTTAGGAATATTCGGTGATTCGGTGATAGGCTTAAAAGACAAGCAATGTATCCATTATCCCTGAAGAAAATCCTATCCCATCTTCTGTTAGTATAGGAAATAGTAATTAAGACTATGAATTAAGACTCGGAAAGATCAATAATATGTGTATTTGTCAATTCAAGGGGAGATTCATACGAATATTGCCCCATCACTCGTTAACTATTATTGAAATCTCGTTAACTTTGCCCAATTGTTAAATGATTATTATGAAAAAAGCTACTTATACAATCATAATCCTGATCCTTGGTTTTTACTTTTTCAATTCTCAGGCATTACTGGCACAGGAGAAATCCCGAGCGATTACAAAGGATGAAAAACTGCTTAAAGAAAAACTCATCTCGAAAGAATCCACTTTGACCTGGGATAAATCAAAACATGTATTTGGTTCCATTGAACATCAGAAAGCAGTAATTGCTGAATTTACTTTTACCAATAGTAGCAAAGCCCCTGTTGCTATAACCAAGGTTGGAACAACTTGCGGATGTACTTCACCATCTTATCCGAAAGAACCAATTATGCCAGGTAAAAAGGGTACAATAAAACTACGGTTTGATGCTGTATCTCCTGGGTTTTTCAAAAAGGCTGCCAAAATTCACTTCTCTGATGGTAGCGCAAAAGAGATTGAGATCGAAGGTAAAGTTGTTGTGAGAAGGTCAAACCTCAAATAAGTGCAACCACAATAATTATTGCAGTAAGCAATAGTGCTAGTGTACTGAAAAGATAAGTTGCGAAAATAATCGAACTATAAAATACAGATCTAAGCAATTTGATTTTGTAGAAGTTTCGGATTCCAAGTATTGAGTATATCACGACAAACAAAAACACCCACACACCACCCTTCTCCTGCAATTTGGGGATGGCCATACCAAGTAGTGCTGTCATAATCATTACCAGAAAAAAGAATGTGTGCAAGTTGACTGAATAGATCAGATGCTCAACATAGAATTTTCTTTTCTTCCTAAAAAAAACATATAGTATAAAAGCAAACCAAGGCATCAGAATAAAAAATGACCAACTGATGTATTGATAAATCTTTGAAACTACAACATCCGGATTGTCTAAAGACTTTACATGCTTTTCGATTTTGCGTTTCTGTTTTTCTGTCAGGTTTCTATCATCCAGAATAACATTAAGCTCCTCCTGAATCTTATCAATCAATCCTTGTCCATCTTTTAGGTTTTCC
>JAGLDP010000010.1 GCA_023145515.1 Bacteroidales bacterium | reverse complement strand
CAGGTCATTAGCGGTGAAGGTGTTTGGACATTTTGGCGTGAGTGGAAGCCTGGTAGTTGTGAAGCTCTCAATGATGGGTGGTCGCCGCTCCGTTGGTGTCTTTTTGCTGATACTTTGCATGGCTATAGTGGTCACAAATTTAAGTTTGAAACTATACTTGCAAATGAAGATGTACTAGGACCCGGTGTTTACCCTATTTGTCTAAGAGTATCGGGTCCAGAAGGTGTTGTCTGGGAAAAGAAGATAAATTTTGAAATTGCACAACCTGCTAATGGCAAAGAGATACCATTAGCGATTCAATGCTCTTGTGATGAGGTTGTTATTGATGGAGCAGATGGTGAATATGAGTTTGCTGCATGTATGGAGCGGGGTGGGGCTCCGGCGGGAGGTCGGCTGAAATTCAATGTATTTAATGCCAAAGATTATTTAAGCGATGAGTATTCTATATTGACATGGGGTATTGATTCTAAGACGCAAGACTGGCTTAAAGAAAATGGTGTCAATGTTGAGCCGTTTAGTGGTCAGGAATTGGCTAATCCCAATATTATTTTGGTAGGTCAGTCTTCAGAAATGAAATATGATGAAAAAGGATGGAGAACTTTAATAGAGCATATTGCTCGGGGCGGCATGGCAGTTTTCCTGACAAATAAGGCCTTTGAGAAGGGTTTGGTTGAGCCGGTATTTGGTAAACTGGAAAGAACCGGCCCATATCGCTGTATGATAAGAGATTTTAAGGTGGATAACATGCCGCAAGATCAGTGGCCAATGTTCTCCAAAGAATTTTATTGCGATATTACCTATCTCGCTTCAGAACTACCTGATGATGAATATACTATTGAGCTTGGTATGAGCCAGGTGCTAATAGGAGAGAATAGTAGCCGAATTTTTAATGTTGATATTAATGAGAATCGCGTTCTTGAAAAATTTGACATTATTAAGGAGACTGACAATAAGAGACTGGCGGTAATAAGAACCTTTACGGCCAAACCAGATAATGGAAAGATAAAGATCGATTTTACAAGTGAACCTCTGAATGCGGCTACTATCAGTCGGCTTAGAATTTATGATTCCAATAAGCAATTGATAATGGAAGATTCTGCTTACACTGTTATCCAAAATGAATTGGCATGGTTGCCACTTAAAAACAAAGGTCGTTGTACTCAATTTGATGATTGGTTATATCACAAGGACTGCGTCGCGAAATTACATCCTATATTCAGAGGTATGCAGAAAGGTAAAGGGGTAATGGACTGGGACTATTATGGTCCAGTGATTCCAAAGACTATAATGGAAGACATGGAAATTTCTCAGGATATTGCAGCGGTATCTTTTGCGGTTGGATACCCTGTTGAGGATGGGTATTTATCAGGTATCCTTAATGCGTCATACCTTTTTGGAAGAGGTGCTTTTATGGTTAACACATTGAACATTACAGATAACATATGTTTGCATCCGGCAGCAGGTAAGTTATTGTTAAATATGATTAAATACTCTGCTGGTAAGTTATCTGATACACTTGTCTCCTTGCCAGATGATTTTGATACTATGCTGAGAGATATTGGTTACGATGATTAATTCTCATAATGATTAACAATTGGAGAACAGATATATGTGCATGAAAGAGTTAACAAGTAAAGAACGGATTTCAAGAATCCTAAAACTTCAACCAGTGGATCGTATTGGCGTATTTGAGTCTTTTTGGAATGAGACTGTTGATAAATGGCGAAAAGATGAGTACCTACAAAAAGATGAGATGCCCGAAGATCATTTCAAACTGGATATTCGTGGGGCATGGCCTTTTAACTTAGTTGCCAATTTACAGTTCAAAGAAGAAATAATTGAGGAAACTGACGAGACGAAATTAGTTCGAAATGGAAACGGCGCGGTTTTGAGATGGTGGAAAAACAAAGCTGGCACTCCAGAACATGTTGATTTTGCTATAAAAGATAGATTGGATTGGGAGGAGACAATTCGCCCACTATTGATGAATAAAAAAGAATATCACAAAAGAATAAATTTTGAAGAATATCGTCGTGTCAAAGAAAGATCCAAAAAAGAGAAACTTTTCTTTTGTTGGTACGGTGTTAATGTTTTTGAGTCAATGCATCCAATATGTGGTCATGAAAATCTGTTGATGGGAATGGCGTTAGACACCGAATGGATAATGGATATGTGTAGTATTTATTCTGAATTAACAATAAACCTTATGGATATATTATTTGCAGAGGAAGGCAAGCCAGATGGCATCTGGTTCTTTGAAGATATGGGTTTTAAGGGTAAACCATTCATGTCTCCAGCGATGTACAAGGATATAATCTGGCCAGCTCATAAAAAAACCTTTGATTACGCACATTCCATGGATTTACCAGTGATAGTACATTCCTGTGGTTTTGTTGAAGCCCTTCTCCCAGGACTTGTTGAGGCTGGAATGGACTGCCTTCAGGCAATGGAAGTAAAGGCAGGCATGGATATTGTCAAGCTCAAGAAGCAGTTTGGCAACAAAATAGCATTTATGGGAGGATTTGATATTCGTAGTTTGGAAACAAATGATTTTAATCTTATTCAGTCCGAATTGGAAAAGAAGCTTCCTATTGTAATGCAAGATGGCGGTTATATTTTACACAGCGACCATAGCATTCCAGATCAGGTGAATTTTGAAACATATAAATACTTTGTTGAAAGAGGCCTTGAAATAGGAACTTACAAATAGGGGAAACATTTAAGAAGGATAGTTCAGGAATGCAGAATGTTAACATCGTTAAAATTATATCAGAGATGTCCATTGACCAAAAAATAGGTCAAATGTTTATGGCTAATATTTGTGGCGGTGAAACTCTTGATACGGCCAAAAGAGATTTTGAGGAGTTGCATATTAGTAATTTGCAATTTTCAGGTGTTTTTGAATGCTTTGTCAGAGGTGGTGATTATATGCCATGTGGAGTTAGTAAAAATCGACGCGCAGGCCGGAATAGATGCCGCCAATTTAGCAGGCATGTATGTTATTGGAATCTGTGAAGATAATCGATTGAAGAATGCAGACATGTTGTTTAAAAATATTGATAGTATAGGACAAGATAATTTTATTAATTGGTTCCAAAGCAGCTCTTAATCTATAATTTGTTGAATAGATAGCTTGAAAGTTATCGTAGTTTGTTAAGAATTAAGGAATTTAATTATGAAGCGAAAGTACTCGGCAATTCTTGGAAATTTAGGTAATACATGCGATAGATTTTGCAGTAGTTATAAGACGAATTTGCCTACTATTGAAATGTTAAAAGCAGCAGCAAAGATACCCAATGTAACAGGTATAGAACTTGTTGGGACATGGGACATCGCGCCAGAAACAACATCGGAAATGAAAAAAGCTCTCACGGACCTCAATCTGAGTTGTGTTTCTATTATTCCTGATTTGTTTTCAGATAATATTTATTGGAAGGGCAGTTATTCAAGTAAAGATCCCAATATTCGCCAGCATGCCATTGATTATACATATAAAATGTGTGATATATCCAGAGAGATGGGTTGTCAAATTGTCAATATCTGGCCGGGACAGGATGGTTATGACTATCTTTTGACTGCGGATTATCAAAGTGAGCGTAAGTGGCTTTGTGATGCAATTTCAGAGATCGCGAGCGAATATTCTGATTTGAAATTTGCTCTTGAATATAAACCTAAGGAACCTCGTACACACAGTTATCTTGCAAGGATAGCAGATACTTTACTCTTGGCCCAAGAGACGACCTGTGAGAATGTTGGTGTTTGTATTGATACGGGTCACGCTTTTAATGCTGGAGAGGTGGTTGCTGAGAGTATTGTTCTGGCTAAACGAGCCGGCAATAAGCTTTTTCATATGCATTTTAATGATAATTATACTGCCTGGGATGATGATATGATTGTGGGGTCCGTTCATACAGTCTGTTATTTGGAAATATTGTACTGGTTGGATCGTTGTGGATACGACGGCTGGCTTAGTATGGATCAGTACCCATATCGTGAAGATGCTGCCGGTGCTATTGGTGAAAGCATTGAATGGCTGTTGAAGTTTGATAACATTATTTCGACTAATCGTTTGAAAATGGATAAGCTTATTGGGATTGGTGATGGTGTTGCGACATCTAAGTTTTTAAGAAATGTGATTTTATAGAAAGTTTAGAATGCCGATTGTAGAACAAGTGAAACCAATAATTGGTCTTAAATCCCTCTCTCAAAATTGGACTGAACTTTCAAGAGACTATCGTCCAAGTGCTTTTTGGTTTTGGAATGGACCAATGGATTCTCAATCTATACATCAAACGGTTGAATCCCTAGTGAAAAACGATATTCGAGAATTTGTAATCCATCCAATTCATGGTATGGAGGTGGAGTATTTATCAGAGGATTATTTTGAGTATATGGAGTTAGCTCTTCGCTTGGCCAGAGAGAATGATTTAAAGGTTTGGATTTATGATGAATATGGTTGGCCTAGTGGTAATGTAGGCGGCAAACTTCTTGAAAAGTATCCAGAATACCGAGGCTGGTTTTTAGGGTTTTATCATGGCAACGATGGCTCTATTCAAGTGACACCAACCCGATCAGACATGTTGATGGATAATGCGATGGGGGCACCATGGACTAATAATTCTAAAGGGCAGTTAGATTCACTGTCACCTAAAGCAGTAGCTTGTTTTATCGACATGACTTATCAAGAAAATTACGATAAATTCAGTGATTATTTTGGGAATACTATAGTAGGGTTTTTTACCGATGAACCAGCGGCAATGATTCCGCATGCTTTGGATTTGAATGATAATTTTTGGAATGCCCCAGCTTTGCCATGGACTCCAGAGTTGCCAGGCTTATTCTTAGAAAAGTATAAATATGAAATAGAACCTCAATATTCCAGGCTTGCAGAAAGCGGTTTTTCACAGGTGAAAGAGGATTATCGCCAATTGGTCAAAGAGCTTCATTGTGATGTTTATCATGGACAAATTGGTCGTTGGTGTCGCAAGCATGGTGTGAAATATAGTGGTCATATAGGCGAAGATACTCTTTTGCAACAGGTTCGTTTTTCAGGAAGTGCCTTTGGAAGTTTGAGTCTAATGGATGAGCCTGGGATCGATCAATTGTTTTACTCTCCAGTTCCTGATGATCGTTTTATTCAGCAAATTGTAGTTTCCAGCATTGCTCGACACTCTGACAAACCCAGAACTTTTTGTGAAGCATGGGGCATATCACCGTTGGACCTGCGTCTTAGCACAATGTTCCATCAAGCTGAGATGTTAGGAATTCATGGTATTAACGATATTGCTCTAATGGGCTTCCATCAAAACCTGGATGGTGTACGCAAGTATACATATTGGCCGCCAATGTTTGAAACATCGCCATGGTGGCAATGGTATGGAGAGTTTAAAGAGTCTTTTGCGAGGGCAGTTGCGCTCAGTTCGCTTGGAAAGAGAACTGTTAAGTATGCAATATTATATCCCCAATATCAGCTTGAACAAGAAAGTGTTTTTACGAAATTAAGTGATGCTGACAATCTGGCAGGTAAGCTAATTCATGAATTAGGCAGTACTGTTTATGAAGCGGGAGAAACTTTTGAGTTTGTATTTCCAGAAATAATGGACCAAGCTACTGTTCGTGATGGTAAAATTGTTTTTCCTTATGCAACTTATGATGCAATTTTAGCTCCTTCTGATCTAACTTATTTTGAAGCTAGTCATAGCGTTCTTGAGTATCTTAAAAAAAACGGAGCATGTGTATTAAATGATCGTTTTGGCTCTATAAGAGCGGAGATTCTGGATGCTCAACCATCGTGGAAAAATCAAATAGAAATAGAAAGTGATGGTGATTCTGGGATGTTAAGGATTTATCCATTTGAATACCCTGATGGTGAAATCTATGCTTTGAGAAATGTATCGAATAAACCTCTTTCAGTTGCTGCTTGTACCGGAAAAGCTTTCTCCGAGTGGAATCCTTTAGAAGGAACCTGTAAGAAACTTACAGGGAGAATTGAGAAAAATGTTGAAGCGTATACAACAACTTGGCTAAGTGTGTCAGATGAATCAGTTTCTAATGACATTCAAAATTTAGTGGAATTATCAGAGTCATTGGAAACGAAATGGACTATTGCCGATGATACATGTAATCTAATGAGTCTAAATGATATTCAATTTAAAATGAATGAGGATTGGATTGGGGCAGTAAAGTTTACATTGCCAGGTTCTACGCAATCTTGCCGAAAAATAACCTTACCAGAAAATTTCAGGAAACAAACAAATATTGAATTTCGTGGTTTTTTTAATTCTCAAGCGATTTCCACTAATTTAGGTCTAGTTTATGAACCCGCACACCTTGATTTTTTAGAAATTAATGGGCAGATGGTTGATCTTGATACCTCACGTTCATTTCCAATTTGGGATAAATCTTGTCGCTGGATAGATATCGCTTCTTTAGTTAAGAAAGGAGAGAATCAAGTAGCAGGCATATTGAAATTCAAATTATTTGAAACAAGTATTGAAAGTGATGCGTTTTATGGATTCTGGCATCCTATGCCTTCTTGCGACATTTTTTTAGCGGGTAATTTCTATAACGTTGATGGCCAAATAACTAGTTCTGATTCTGAGGCATTTAAACTTCCTCTTGATCTTTCAAAAGAGGGTTGGGGGCAAGTTTATGGTACTATAAAACTGGAGACAGATATAGAATTGTCTGAGGTTCAGGCGGAAAGAATATCAGCAATCGAAGTGATGCCTTTTAGTAAAGATGCAATTGAGGTTTTATGGGATGGGCATTCACTAGGTAAAGGAATAACAGAGCCATATAGGTTTAATTTGCCTGTTCAGAAGAATGGATACCATAAATTTCAAATCAAGCTTGCAGGCACTGCAGCGAATCTTTTTTGTGATAATATCGATTGGGGTATTGATGGTGTAAGTTTAATTTATAAAAACTCTTGAATGTTAGTGAACATCGTGGATGTATATGTTTGAGGTGCTAAACAGATGGCGGACACTTGATGAGAGGTTATGATGCTCTTTTTTTCTCGCAAGTTATTGTAAATAAGTAAGTTATATCAATTTTAAAATCAGTAAACCGGACAGTAGTGATTTTTTGGTGTAGTTTAATTAGGGAAATGAATAGATGGGATTTTTGAAATTTAAAAATTCATACAGGTTTAAAAAGGCTAAGTTCTATACCTGGCTGTTAAAAAAAGATTTGGGTTCTATAGGCAAGAATTCTGTCATATACCCTCCTTTTCATAGTGGTAATATAAGCGAGGTTAATATTGGTAGTGATTGCTCAATAAACGCCGGCAGTTGGATAGAATGTATTAAAAAATATGGCGATGTTGAATATGATGATGTTCGTATTGATATTGGAGATAGTACTTATATAGGACACCGAGCTCATATAATTGCTTGTTCTAATATACAAATTGGAAAGAATGTAGTTTTTGCAGACGGTGTTTATGTTACTGATAATCTGCATGGATTTAAAGATATTCATAAACCTGTTTTTGCTCAGCCGCTTGTGTGCCCGGGGACGGTTATAATTGAGGATGAAGTGTGGTTGGGGGAAAGTGTTTGTGTTTTGCCTAACGTTACAATAGGTAAACATTCAGTAATTGGTAGCAATTCGGTAGTTACGAAGAGTATTCCAGCATACAGCATTGCTGTTGGCTCTCCTGCTAAAGTGATCAAATCTTATAACTTTGACACACAACAATGGGAACAAGTATAGATAGCTGTTTCTGGTTATAATACTTTTGTCAATACCCCATTCTTTAAACAGTTGTAATTGGAGAGTCTAACACATTCTTAGCAGTTTTTTTCCTTTTGGCCCCTTCACTGAACTGCTGCTATTAAATTTATCTTGACAATCCTGGGTACCCAGCTTACAATGCCTCATAATATCTCAAATTTAGTTAAAGTGACCATGGAAAGGGAAAAAATGGTGATCGTACGAGTTAGAGCGATATTGTTGTGCGTTGGGTTGATGTTGACAATTTGTGTGGCGCATGCGGATGAAGAACAAGAAAAGATGAAAGATGTAAGGAAACAGTATGGATGTGAAGATCTGAAGAAGATGATATCGGTGGTAAAGGCCAAGGCTTCACCGGTTATCGATGGTATCATGGAAGAAGGTGAATGGGACAATGCTGCCGCGATAACCGGGCTGATCAGGGTCAATCGTATAATTGATCAGCAAGGCGTACAGGCTGATATAGACAATGTAGCAAGCGACCAGAGCACTTTCTGGGTCATGTACGATGATGAATGCCTGTATGTCGCTTACTATAGCCCGCCACCGAAATGTATCGAAGATAATGTTGCGTTGATTCCAGTTATGTTGAAAAGAGCACAGCAATTACATGACTCCAATATTAATTGGGATGACAGTATCCATATAGCAATAATTGATCCTGTTTGTCCTGGAGGCGACAAATATGTCATCCAGATTAACTCTATCGGTACTACGTTTGATTGTAGTTGGGGGGGGGCATTGGGCAAGATGCCTGGGATTGGCCTTAGCTGGGAGCCACAGGTTATTAGTCAATCAACGCTCACATTAGACGGATGGGTGATTGAGGTAGCAATGCCATGGAAAGATTTAGGTCCGCATATAAAGAAACCGCAGCCAGGTGAGGTTAAGTATATGAATTTCGGAAGGATTTGGCAGGAAATACTAAGGGAGGGCCACGCATGGGCGGCGGACGATACATCGCCTTCAATCAGAAACGAGACGTCTACATGGACTACTGCTGAGATATCGGCTCCAACTGGAGAAGTCCTCTTTTTGGGCAATGAGGGAATTGTGGTCCAGCTTGATAAAACTGGTAACCTCCCTCGCGGACAGGCAGTTTTTACTGCGCATATAAGAAATACTTTTTCTATAGAAAAGAGGGTCCTTGTGGAGATTTCCACAGACTCTGGCGAGTTGAAACATAAAAAAGAAATAACGCTGAAACCAGGGGAAGGCGTACCTTACGAATTTACGGGAATGATATCGGATTTTGCAACGACAAAGATAGCGTTTACCGTAACCGATGCGTCAACAGGTAAAGTTATGCATATTACCACGTTGCCGGTAATCCGTCCGACAAAACCGGAGATATATGTCCGTAGGTATCGTGGGTCTGATCTGATGGAATTTGAGACGGACATGGCTTTTATTGGGGTAGCTGAGCTAAAAAAGACCAGCGTAACAATTACCGTGGCAAACAAAGTTACGAAGAAACAGGTGTTTGGTAAGACTTTTACGGGGTTCACATCTTACCAGCCTACATTTGAACTTTCCACCAGGCAATGGGCTACAGGTGAGTATGAGGCGAGTTTTGTTTTCAAAGTTCCCGGCATGAAACCATATAAAACAGTTGTTCCCTATACGCATCCGGCCTTACCTGGGTGGTGGAACAATACCTATGGATATGAGGATATTGAACAGGATAAGGTGCCGTATCCCTGGATTGAGATGAAGGTGGAAGACGAGGCTGTTGAGGTTTGGGGCAGGAAGTACTGCTTTGGCAAGGGACTTCTGCCCGAGCAGATAACCGTTATGGGACATCCAATTTTGCGTGCTCCGATGCGTGTGATCATCAAGACCGCTGGCGGAGAATTCATTGACAGTTCGGCAGTTGAATCAACATCAGAATGGACGAAGGCCAACAGAACAAGGGTTGAAGGTGTCCGTGTGATAGAAGGGGGAAAGGTCTCTCTTAAAAACACCTTTTGGGTGGAATATGATGGGCTTGTGTGGAACACCTTGACGATAGAGCCAAAGGAAAATATTGATGTCATATCTATGGAACTTGAGCTTCCACTGACAAAAGAATTCACCGATGTAATAAATACTTGTGACTATTCACTTCGCGATACCGGCAAACTTAAACAGGAAGGTTACACAGGTCCTCTTACTCCCATATGGCTTGGCAATGGTGACGGCGGCATCCAGTGGATGGGCAGCGAGTCTAACAAGTTCTTTGTAAAAGAGGATAAGGCGATATGTGTGGAAGTTGGTGAAGAAGGAGCAACTCTTCGGGTAGTGATGGTGAATGTTCCGACAAGTTTTGATTCTACTTACGCTGTTGAGTTTGGATTTACCGCTACGCCTGTACGCCCAAAAACCTCGCGTACGCCTGAATTTCAGGAGCGTAGTGTCTTGGGTGGTCGTTTTTGGTACCCCAGTGGCATGCATTTTGTGCCTGCTGCCGACCCCGGTTATGATTATTATGGGCCGACCAGGGAACGTATTTATGTTCATACCGATCCAGTAAATTTTTCAGAGGAGGCAACAGAAAAGGATGCAACTGC
>JAGLDP010000001.1 GCA_023145515.1 Bacteroidales bacterium | reverse complement strand
CAAGGTTTGCTTGTATTTCTCCCAGGGATATTAACAATTGCTTACCATTGATTATTCACATCTTCCCCTGCTTCGGCAGTCCGTAGATACTGCACATTCTATTGAATTTTGTACATTTAGTATTACTAAATATCCTATGTTATGAATCTGACTAAAAACAAGTTCTATTTTTTGATCGTAGTGTTTTTTTGGGCATTCACTACATTATCGGCACAATCCGCATATCATTTGAATTTTCAGGGGATGCTAAGCGATATAGAAGGCAAAAAAATCAGCAACGAGCATTTCGATCTGAAGGTGCAGTTAAAGCTCAAGTCGAATCAGGAGGCATCATTCGAATCTCTTAGTGATGTTTCAACTAATCAGGAAGGTTGGTTTGCCTTCAATATTGAAGATATTTCCTCTTACTATTTAAAGGATGGCTT
Source organism: Bacteroidales bacterium (assembly GCA_023145515.1). Lineage (GTDB taxonomy): Bacteria > Bacteroidota > Bacteroidia > Bacteroidales > UBA12481 > JABHCC01. The sequence goes on along the minus strand of JAGLDP010000001.1, from coordinate 58,013 downwards.
ACCGGGTACGCCCCTGGTTATCAAATTCGAGTTCCTGCCAAATGACCTGACCGAATGGATAGGTCAGAATGAAGGTTTTATGGTAAGCTATACCCTTATATCCCATCAGAGAGAGAACAAAATTGAATTGCAAATAACAAGGCTGGAAGGCTCATCATTGATTGCTCATTCCGAAGAGCATTTTTATGTCTTCAAGGATCAGATGCCCTTCGCATACCTGTCCGGAGGATTTCTTATTACAGATCAATACCCACCAGACAACCAGCTGGTTGAAGATTTAAGGACCTGGATCACCCCATCCATGGAGGAAGAACCTGAAGCCGCTTCCCGGGGAGTAAAGGGGGGATTTCCCACCGGCGGTAATTACCGGAAAAAGAAATAATCCTTATTTCTCCGTATCCGTGTTGTCAGACTTCCTGCTGGAATGCTGTGTACCCTTGGAGATGGAATCCCTCATGGTGGTATCCGCTTCTATATTCCTAAACTTATAGTAATCCATGATACCCATGTGTCCGCTCCTGAATGCCTCGGCCATTGCCAGAGGAATCTCAACTTCCGCTTCAATTACCTTGGCTCTTGCCTCCTGAGCCTTGGCTTTCATCTCCTGTTCAGTAGCTACGGCCATGGCCCTGCGTTCTTCCGCTTTGGCCTGGGCAATATTTTTATCTGCATTGGCCTGATCCATTTGCAACACGGCTCCAATGTTCTTCCCTATATCAATATCGGCCACATCAATGGAGAGAATTTCAAATGCTGTTCCGGCATCCAAACCTTTTTCCAAAACAACTTTGGAAATAAAATCAGGATTCTCCAGAACTTCCTTGTGTGATAATGCTGAACCGATTGAAGAAACAATTCCTTCGCCTACACGAGCCAGAACAGTCTCTTCACCAGCACCCCCAACCAATTGCTTAATACTGGCCCTAACGGTTACCCTTGCTTTTGCAATAAGCTCAATACCGTCTCTTGCAACAGCTTTAACCGGAGGAGTGTTAATTACCTTCGGATTAACCGACATCTGAACAGCTTCTAATACATCTCGTCCTGCCAAATCAATAGCAGTAGCCATTTTAAAATTCAGATCCAGATTTGCCTTATCAGCAGAAACCAGAGCATTCACAACCTGCTGTACATGTCCGCCAGCAAGATAATGGGCTTCCAAATAATCACGCTTTAAGTTTAACCCAGCCTTGGTACTCGTAATTAATGCATTAACAATTGCTCTTGGTGGTACTTTTCTCCAACGCATAAAAATTAGTTGAATTAGAGAAACTCTCACACCTGAGATTAGCGACTGAAACCATAAGCCGATTGGTATCACATAAAGGATTAACGCCAGACCAACTATGGAAATGGCGATAATCGCAACAAAATAGGTTAAATTTGCATCCATATTATTTTTTTTCTAAAGGTTTAACAATTACGTAAGTATGAGCCACTTTAATCACCTCTATAGGGGTCTGTTCCCTGATCAGAGGACCTTGCGAATGGCCTTCGAGTTTTTGTTCATTAATCAATACTGACCCGATTGGATTAAGACGTGTTAAAGCCACTCCCTGGTCTCCAACCGATATATCCAGATTCTCAAGCTCAGCAACTTTTGAATTCACTTCAGTACTTAAGGAAATCTTCTTCCAGGTTTTGGCCCGAAGAGCGAAAATCAAACTAACAATAATAATAAGCAAAACTGCTCCAAGAACCAGCAGGCCTGTAGTGGTATCATAGTTTTCAAAAGCCATGTAAACAGCCCCTCCCATAAAAAGCAATCCCCCGATACCAGCTATAGTAACACCCGGCACAACAAGGAATTCAAGAAGGAATAGTATAATTCCGGCGAGTATAAGTAAAAAGATCCCAATTAAACTCATAATATCAAAATGTCAATCAATAGTTACTTGCAAGCCTCGCTCCATAAGAGCAAGTCTGATAGGTGATAATTCTGAATACGATCCTGATCTTACATCGCATTTCCCTTTGTGATGGGTGATATATGCACACTGCTCTGCTTGTATAGAATCATGACTACAAACCTGAATCAACGACTCAATAACATGATCAAAAGTATTCACTTCATCATTGTGCAGAATGATAAATCTAAGATCCTTATCTCCACTATCAACTGAACTGCTGACCCCTGATTTCTTCTTAACAACCTTTTGCTCCATCCCTTGTAGTACTTATTATTCAAGTATTTCCCGATAAAGGGGACGCAAAATAATAATTTTTATTGACAACTTACATTGGACTTGTTAATAAAGTTCCATAATTCGGATCAGCATAGAGCCCAATAAGTTGATATATTTGTAAATTAACCTAATTTGGTGCGAACAGTGAGAAATACCATGCAAAAGCAAAAACCAAAGAGCATACTGAGCAAATTCTCACAGATTTCAAATAAAACTGTCAGTTTTTTTCCATTATTGAACTCATAATGCATCTATATTATCAGGTATCAAAATATTAAAATATATGACCAAAGAACAAAATCAAAATCAAGAAAAGCTGAAAGCCCTGCAATTAACGCTCGATAAAATCGAGAAAAGTTACGGCAAAGGTACTATCATGCGAATGGGAGATAATGCCATAGAAGATATCCCAATTATTCCAACCGGCTCACTATCGCTGGATATTGCGCTTGGCGTTGGTGGCTTACCCAAAGGACGTGTTATTGAGATTTTTGGTCCTGAATCTTCCGGAAAAACAACCTTAGCCATCCATGCCATTGCCGAAGCCCAGAAAGGCGGAGGAATAGCTGCCTTTATTGATGCTGAGCATGCCTTCGATAGATTCTATGCTGAAAAACTAGGAGTGGATGTTGAGAATCTGCTTATATCACAACCCGATAACGGCGAGCAAGCTCTGGAAATCACCGACCACCTGATCAGGTCTGGAGCAATTGATATCATCGTGATCGATTCTGTAGCAGCACTAACACCTAAAGCAGAAATTGATGGTGAAATGGGTGAATCAAAAATGGGACTCCAGGCTCGCCTGATGTCGCAAGCACTGCGTAAACTTACAAGCAGTATTAGCAAAACCAAGACTTGTGTGATTTTCATCAATCAGCTGAGAGAGAAAATTGGCGTTATGTTCGGCAATCCTGAAACAACCACTGGTGGTAACGCTCTGAAGTTCTACTCATCTGTTAGGATGGATATCAGAAGAATCGGACAAATAAAAGATGGTGAGGAAGTTACAGGCAACAGAACCCGAGTGAAATTAGTCAAAAATAAGGTTGCTCCTCCTTTTAGAAAAGCTGAATTTGATATCGTTTTTGGAAAAGGAATATCTAAAACCGGTGAGATTATTGACCTTGGTGTTGATATGAATATAGTTAAGAAATCAGGCTCCTGGTATTCTTATGGGGATACTAAACTCGGACAAGGAAGAGATGCTGTGCGCAATCTTTTGCTTGACAACCCTGAATTATCTGATGAAATTGAAAACAAAATCAGAGAAGCATTAAATCATGAAGGATAAACTTTTGAAAGCCGTCGGAAAGACGGCTTTCTTACTATTTGTTGGAGGAATCTTTTTTTTAAACAGCTGCAAAACCAGCAATGAAGAAAAAAATGAATCTGAAAACATTAAACAAGACAGTACAGAAATATCTGAAGCTACGTTTACTATTGAGAGCTTAACAACCATGCTTAGGCATGACCCCCTGAATGCCGATCTCTTTGCAAAAAGAGCAGGCCTCAGATCATTTCAAAACCAATTCGATGAAGCGATAAATGATATTGCGCTAGCCATTCGTCTGGATTCACTTAATCCTATATACTATACGATGCAGGCAGAATACTTCATTTATGGAGGACAACCAAATTCTGCCAAGAAAGGACTCACCCAATGCCTGAATCTATTCCCTGGCAATACAGATATCATGCTCAAACTAGCTGAAATTCATTTCTATCTTAAGGAATACTCTCAGGCTAAAACAATTCTTAGGGAAGTGGTTACTCTAAATGATAATCTAGGACAAATATATTTCCTGCAAGGATTAATTCTTCTTGAAAATAAGGATTCAACCAATGCTATTCGAAACTTAAGATTTGCGATTGAAAAGGACCCTGAGTTTTATTCAGCCTACATGATGCTCGGAAGAGTACATGCTGGAATGCATAATAATCTTTCTATAGACTATTATAGGGCAGCTATCGATATCATACCCGACAGCTATGAAGCTCGATACAATCTAGCTCTGTATCTGCAAGATCACAACTACCAGGTTGAAGCTGAAAATGAATACAACTATATCATTCAGGAAGTAGATAGTACAGTGGCAAATCCATATTACAATCTTGGATATATCCATTTGATATATAAACAAGATTTTGAGAAGGCTATTGAATTTTTCACTACAGCCATAAACAAAGAACACAACTATATTGAAGCCTGGTATAACCGCGGTTTTACTTATGAGATTATGGGAAAACTAAAACTGGCACGAGCCGATTATAATAAATCCCTTGACATCCAAACTAATTATCCGCTTAGCATAAAAGGACTTAACCGTCTTGATGATGGAAAACCCTTCAAATACTAAAAAGCTATGAAAAGATCAGCTTACCTTTCCTTCTCTACAGTACTTTTTGTGTTTATTCTGATTCTGGGCAGTTGTAATTCTAGCGATAAAATAGAAAACTACCAACCCTTAACACCCAAGCTAACAAGTGACATTATGACTCCTGAAGTCTTATGGTCATTCGGACGGCTAGGAGGGGTTTGCTTATCGCCGGATCAATCGCAAATATTGTTTGGCGTCAGTTATTACAGCAAAGAGAATGATCGATCTTACAGAGATCTGTATCTAATGCCAGCTGAAGGGGGTGAACGAGTAGTCTTAACAAATACTCCAGGAAATGAATATAACGCCGTATGGCGTCCTGATGGAAAAAAAATAGGCTTCCTGAAAGCTGGAAAGATGTTCGAAATGAATCCGGATGGAACTGCAGTTAAAGCCGTTTCAGGAATTCCTGAAAATATTGGAGGCTTCTCCTATTCCCCCGATGGTAAACACTTGGTTTTCATCAAGGAAGTAAAACTGGAAGCCAATGTTCAAGATATTCATCCTGATCTGCCAAAAGCTAATGCAAGGGTAATTGACGACCTGATGTACAGACATTGGGATACCTGGACCGACACTTACTCTCATGTGTTTGTTGCGAAGTATTCAAGAGGCAAAGTCAGTGAAGTGCTTGATATTATTGAGGGTGAACTGTGGGATACCCCGATGAAGCCATTTGGTGGCATGGAACAAATTGCCTGGTCGCCTGATAGTGACAAATTAGTATATACTTGTCACAAGAAAAAAGGAGTTGAGTACACGCTGTCTACCAATTCTGACCTTTATCAATATGATTTAAAAACAGGTAATACAATAAACCTGACAACAGGGATGATGGGATATGACATGAACCCTGTCTTCTCTCCTGATGGAAAATGGCTGGCCTGGGAAAGCATGGAAAGAGATGGGTATGAATCTGACAAAAACAGATTTTTCCTCATGGATTTGAATAGTATGGAGAAAACATACCTGACTGAGGATTTTGATCAGAATGTTCATTCACTGATCTGGAGTCTGAATAGCGAAGTCATTTGGTTTATTTCTGACAGGCACGCAACTAAAGAAATTTACAAATACACATTACTTGAGAATCGTATTGATAAGCTTACAGCTGGCATTCACGATTACGCACAGGTTTTCCCAACATCAGGAAAAATTATTGCCACACGTCATTCTATGTCAAAGCCTGATGAAATTTATTTAGTTGATCCTGTTACAGGTGAAGCTTCTGAAATCTCCTTTATAAATAAGGATTTACTAGAACAATTGAAGTTAGGAAGAGTAGAATCACGATGGGTAACAACAACAGATAATAAACAGATGAAGGTTTGGGTGATTTATCCGCCAAATTTTGACCCAAAAAAGAAGTATCCTGCTCTATTATATTGCCAAGGCGGTCCACAGGGCACTGTTAGCCAGTTTTGGTCGTTTCGCTGGAACTTTCAAATGATGGCCGCTAACGATTATATTATTGTCGCACCTAACCGGCGAGGCTTGCCGGGCTTCGGACAAGAATGGCTAGAGCAAATCTCAGGTGATTATGGCGGACAAAATATGCTCGATTATTTGGTAGCCATTGATTCAGTAGCCACAGAACCTTATGTTGATGAGGATCGCCTGGGTGCAGTAGGTGCATCTTACGGAGGCTTTAGTGTATATTGGCTGGCAGGAAACCACAATAAACGTTTTAAGGCATTTATAGCCCATGACGGTATGTTTAACTTTGAGAGTCAGTATCTTGAAACAGAAGAAATGTGGTTTGCAAATTGGGATATGGGAGGTTCTTTCTGGGATTTTGACAACCCGATAGCACAAAAGACTTATGCTACTTCTCCTCATAAATTCGTGCACTTATGGGACACTCCTATTCTGGTTATTCACGGACAAAAAGACTATAGGGTAACAATTTCTCAGGGAATGCAAGCTTTTAATGCAGCAAAACTAGTTGGTGTACCAGCAAAATTCCTGTATTATCCTGAAGAAAACCATTGGGTACTATCACCCCAAAATGGGATCTTATGGCAACGAACGTTTTTTGAGTGGCTTGATCAATGGCTAAAAGAATAGGAAGCTATTCTCTTACAGTAACAATAAAGGCATGGGTAACTAAAACCTCGGTCATATCTAAGCCTCTGCAAATTCCTTTAACCTGGATTTTATCATCATAATTATGCTCAGGAACCGGATACCTCCAGTTTTTAATCAACTTAATACGAACCACTTCCATTCCCCTACCCAAAAGAATCATATCATCATCTAATCCCGTTATTCGGCCTTCAAGCAAAATCACCTGCTGGGCAAAACGACTCTGGGCATCAATAGGATTAGTAATAAAACTGTCAAAAAGTGCAGATTCTGTAATCGATGCTTCAGGAATGAGTTTGCCAATATTAAAATATGGAGGAAATATAAGTCTTATTCCCAATCCAATAACTATCAACAGAATGAGTAGAATTGACAGAAGCTTGTGTAGATATGATTTTTTCACGATAAACTAAACAAATAAAATCAAGGTTTAAACAGGTACTTCCTGATAGTCAAGAGCAGTTTCCTTGGCTCAAAAGGTTTGATTAAACACTCTTTAGCCCCAGCTAAGACCATTTTATCACGTACACCCTCATAAGAATAAGCCGTATATCCAATGATAGGTAATTCTGGACGCATCTGAGAAATCTGACGGGTTGCTGCGAACCCATCCATCTCAGGCATCTGAATATCCGTAATGAGCATATCCAGCTTTTCAGTGGTCTGACACAATTCAACAGCCTGAAGTCCATTCACCGCCCAAAGCACGCTTACTCCTGTTTTCTTTAAAGCTTCTGCCAGAAATAAATAATTCATTTCAATATCTTCAGCTATAAGAAATACCAGATTTTCCCAATTGTACTTCAGTATGGCTTGATTATAGTCTTTATTTTCCGATTGATTTTCCATGCAATTTATTGTATTAATCCCATTTGATTACAATTGAAAATAATGTAATTTCAGGTCCTTGTCAAAGTTCACTAAAATTATTAAAAAACCGTGAAGGAAAAAATTAGTTGCGCTCTTTGTTCATTTGGAATGTCTGGCAGAGTCTTTCACGGCCCTCTGATTAAAGCCCATCCTGGATTGATTTTGTCGGCTGTCTTAGAAAGAAGTGAAAATAAGGCCATCCAATTTCATCCAGAGATAAAAACGTTCAGAACCTATCCTGAGTTACTAAAAGACCCTGATATTGATCTCGTTGTAGTGAATGTACCAGATCACCTTCATGGTCTGTTTTGCAAACAAGCTCTGGAAGCAGGAAAGCACGTAATAGTTGAAAAACCATTTACTCTAACAACATCAGAAGGCCAAAAACTACTTAAGCTGGCAGAAGAACTACATCTGGGTTTATTTGTTTTTCAAAATCGCAGATGGGATAGTGATTTCCTCACCATTCAGAAAATACTAAACTCTGAGCAGCTAGGCAAAGTGGTTGAATATGAGGCGCATTATGATCGTTTTCGTCCAGACCCTCCAAAAGGAACCTGGAAAGAAGATGAAAAACTTGGTCCGGGATTATTATATAACCTTGGCGCTCATCTAATTGATCAGGCCTTAGTTTTGTTCGGATGGCCAGATTCTGTTTATGCCGATATTCAAAAGCTCAGAGAAGAAACAAAAATCGTTGACTATTTCAACCTTACTCTCTATTATCCTAAACTCAGAGTAATACTCAGATCAAGCTACCTTGTAAAAAAGGACCTTGCAAAGTTCATCATTCATGGAACCAAAGGAAGTTATATAAAATCAGGAAGCGACCCGCAAGAAGAGCGTCTTAACAATGGATGGGAAGCAGATCATCCGGATATTGGCATAGAAAACATCAATGATTGGGGAACAATTTATACCTTAGATAATAATTCTGAAGGACAGATAATTGAAAGTATGCCTGGTAATTATCTGAATTTCTACGATGCAGTTTATGAAGAGTTAATCAAAAATAATCAGGTAGCTGTAAGCGCCGAAGAAGGATTGAATGTTATAAAAATTATTGATGCTGCCCATGAAAGTCATCTGAAAGGAAAAATAATTGTACTTTCGTGTACGCACACGGAAGCAAAAACTAACTCATGATAAATAGATTAGCGATCTTTCTTTTCTCCAGTATAATCCTTATATCCTGTAGTACTGAATCACAAAAAATACTAATTCTTGCACACGGATTAGATACCAAACATGCCGTTCATCAAGCAATGGTTTATATGACAGAGCAGCTTGAAGAACTATCTGATGGTCAGCTAACTACCCGCATATACCCTAGTCAGCAACTAGGAACAGAAAGACAATGTTTAGAACTGCTGCAAATTGGGTCAGTAGATATTACAAAAGTATCTGCAGCTGTAATGGAAGGATTTGCTCCGGCATATAAAGTGCTTAGCATCCCATATATCTTCCAAAACAGAGAGCATGCTTATGCTGTGCAGGATGGTCAAATTGGACAAACAATTTTGGAAAGCGGACAAAAATTCTGGCTTCGAGGACTATGTTTTTATGATTCAGGAAGCAGAAGTTTCTACACAAAAGACCGCCCAATTCTAAAACCTGAAGATCTGGAAGGAATGAAAATCAGGGTGATGTCTAGTCCAACCTCTATTGAGATGGTCAAACTCATTGTAGGTGCTGCAACACCAATTTCATGGGGGGAACTATACACTGCACTGCAGGGTGGCGTGGTTGATGGGGCAGAAAACAATCCTCCAAGCTTCTACCTTTCTCATCACTATGAGGTTTGCAAATACTACTCAATCAATGAGCATACTTCTATTCCTGATGTGATGCTGATCAGCACCCACACCTGGAATAAACTAAACAAGAAGGAAAAAGAATGGCTCACCATTGCAGTCAACAGATCTAAGGAATATCAGCGTAAGCTCTGGAAGAAATCTGAAGAGGAATCATTACAAGCCGTAAAAGATGCAGGGGTTGAAGTATCTTACCCTGACAAAAAACCTTTTATGGAAAAAGTAAAGCCTCTTAAAGAACAGTATAAAAAAGACCCGGAGCTGAAAGCAATTATTGAGGCAATAGACGCAATATCTGAGAACTAAAAAGGAATGAAAGTAAAAGCAAAAATCGATAAGGTTCTCGGAACTCTCTTAATAATCCTAATGATAATCCTGGTGCTGGACGTTGTTTGGCAGGTGGCTGCCAGATATCTGGTAAAATCACCCAGCTCCTTTACAGATGAGCTGGCAAGATTCCTGCTCATGTGGGTTGGCTTATTTGGATCAGCCTATGCTCACGGCAAAAAGAGACATCTGGCAATTGACATCCTGCCCTCTAAGTTAAAAGGTAAAAAGAAGGAGAACCTCCTTATTTTTATTAATGTGATGGTAATACTATTTGCCCTGTCAGTACTCGTTGTCGGCGGAATACGCCTGGTTTTTATAACTCTTACACTTGAGCAGATATCCCCTGCACTCAGAATTCCCTTGGGATATGTATATCTCTCATTACCTTTGAGCGGACTATTTATGATATACTACAGTATATTCGATATTTTTAAAAAAGACTAATACATTCATTATGAAGAAATTTGGATTATTGCTGATTAGCTTAGCAGTCAGTTTTTCTATTGCCATATCACAGCAAGGTGGTTCATTAATGCCATTACCGAAAGAAATAAAAACCGGATCTCAAAATCTTCTTATTGATAAAGACTTCTCAATTGTGGTAAAAGGATTACCAGCAGATTTTGTGTACGACAGAGCAGATGATTTTTTGCGACGATTAGCCGGACGAACAGGATTGTTTATTCAGCAAGGTAGAATACGACCGTCTATGAACAATCCTGCTAATCCCAGCATGGAAATCACGGTTGATGAAACCGGAGAGCTTGATCTGAGAGTAGATGAATCATACAGTATACACATCACTCAGAATCTCATTAAACTTCATTCAAAAACCAGTATTGGGACCTTGCGGGGATTAGAAACTCTAATTCAATGGCTTAATTCTGATCAGGAAGGATACTATTTTGCCGAAGCTCAAATCAACGATTCTCCTCGTTTTCCATGGAGAGGACTACTAATTGATCCTGCCAGACATTGGCTGCCGGTTGACGTTATTAAGCGAAATATCGACGGAATGGCAGCCGTAAAAATGAACGTATTACACCTGCATCTCACTGAAGACCAAGGCTTCAGGATTGAATCTAAAGTATTTCCAAAATTACATGAGCTGGGAGGAGAGGGTATGTACTACACCCAGGAGCAAATGAAAGACATTATTCGTTACGCAGCTGATAGGGGAATAAGGGTTGTTCCAGAGTTTGACATCCCAGGTCATGCTACCTCATGGCTGGTGGGATATCCTGAGCTGGCCACTGTACCCGGCAAGTATTCCATTGAACGTGAATGGGGAGTAATGAACCCTGTGTTAGATCCAAGCAAAGAAAGCACCTATGAATTTCTTGATGCTTTTCTCACTGAAATGGCAGGTCTTTTTCCTGATACTTATCTGCACATTGGAGGTGATGAGAATAATGGAAAACACTGGAAGCAGAGCAAACATATTCAAAAATTCATGAAAGAAAAGGGAATAAAAGATAATCATGAGTTACAGGCAATGTTTAACAAGAGACTCCTTGAAATACTAACAAAAAATGGCAAACAGATGGTTGGGTGGGATGAAATCCAGCATCCGGATATTTCTAAAAATGTAGTCATTCAAAGCTGGCGCGGACAAAAAGGACTGGCAGCAGCGGCTAAAGCCGGATATTCTGTAATGCTTAGCAACGGATATTATATTGACCTTATACAACCAGCATCCTTTCATTATCTCAATGACCCTCTGCCTGATGATCTGGGACTAACACCTGAGCAGGCCAGGTTGGTTCTGGGTGGTGAAGCTACCATGTGGGGTGAGCAGGTAACCCATGAAACGATTGACAGTCGGATATGGCCCCGAACAGCTGCTATTGCTGAAAGATTGTGGAGCAAAAGCGATGTCAGAGATGTGCAAAGCATGTATGCGAGAATGGATGTACTAAGCCTTCAGCTTGAAGAACTAGGATTAACCCATGAAAAAAACTACAACATGATGCTCAGACGTTTGTGTCGTGGTAAAGGAGTTCAGGAACTACGCACTCTGGCTGATGTTGTAGAATCTGTTAAGCGTTATGGCCGGAATGCCCAGAGCGATATTAATGCCCTGATGCCTTACACCCGCTTTGTTGATGCTACTCGTCCGGATGCCCCTGTGGCCCGCAATTTTAATCTAAGCGTTGAGCGCCTTATTAATGGCGGAGATCAAAATGATTTAGAGAACATTAATGACCTTCTGAATAACTGGTATGCTAATCATCAGAACCTGACAAAGGTACTTGATGACAACCCTATTCTGCATGAAATCAAACCTTTGGCAAATAATCTGCAGGCTATTTCCTTTCTAGGATTACAGGCAGTTAAGTATCTTCAAAACAATGAACACCCTCCTGAAAAATGGCGTAAATATGCTCTTAAAATTTGCAAACAAGCCAAATTGCCCTACGGAGAAACTGAGTTAATGGTTGTTTCTGGAATTGAAAAGCTAATCAACAGCACAAAATGACAAGCGACATCAAGAAATCTCAAAAACAATCTGAACAGGATGAGAAAATCCTGAAGCTGGTGAGAATACTAGCTCGTGGTATTGGCATTTTACTCTTTCTTATTATGCTGATAAATGCTATCGGTCAGGGCGGTATTGACCGATTAATAAGTCTGAATGGTACAGAAACCATAAGCTTTGTCTGCATCCTGACTATGTTCTTTGGAATAATCTGGGCAAATCAGAAAGAAATTGCCGGCGGAATACTGATTATTGTAAGCTACATCGTTTTCGCAATAAACATAGGAAGCATCATTCCGGATGCAGTTATCCCAATCTTTTTCTTCACCGGAATACTGCACATTTATGCCGGACTAATAGACCTAAAACAAAGAAAAATGAATTAAAGCCTTGAGCCCTGAGCCCTGAGCCCTGAGCCTTGAGCCTTGAGCCTTGAGCCCTATAATCAGTATACTCTCTTAAAAGAAAACCGATCTCCAACCTCAATCTGATGCTGAGCCACAAAGCCAGCCACAACCTCAATAACATATTTTGCCGGGGCACCAGACCAGATTGATTCCTCAGATTTAGTGGCAACACTCTCAGCTATACTAACAATCTCTTTGTTAGCATCAATGTACAGTATATCCAAAGAAATGTAAGTGTTCTTCATCCAGAAGGATCGCTCCTCTATATCCGGAAATATAAACAGCATCCCCCTATCCTCTCTCATGCTACGTCTGTACATCAATCCTCGCTGTGTCTGATAATCATCATCAGCTATCTCAATATCTATGCTTGTGATAAGCTTATCGTCTTTATCCAGAAAGTTCAGTTCACCCTCCTTATTGAACTGACTCGGATTATCATTTCTCGCTTGAGGATACTGTCCGGATTGTTCACTATTGAGATTCTTCTTTCTTGTTTGATTTAAAGTAATCATGGCTATACTTACTACAATAAAAATAGTAAAATAGAGTAATACCGGACCCTTTTTTTGTTGATAATTTCCTCGGATTTTACTTCCCTTGGATTTCTGATTGTTTTTAGAAGACTTCATATTTCTACATCGACTGATAATACCAATTACTCAATAACTGCAAACCAAATTTCGTGATAAATGACTCAGGATGAAACTGAAAACCAAATAATGGAAGATTTGCATGCTTTATTCCCATTATTAATCCATTCTCAGATAAGGCTGTAACTACGATATCTTCTGGCAAACTGGCTTCATCAATAATCCATGAATGATATAAGCCAACAGCAAAGCCATCAGGAACGTTTTTACTAAGATAATCCGGGGCATTCTTCCACAAAACCTTTCCTTCATCCCCGTGAAACACTCTATTAAGATGCCTGATTTGTCCTCCATAATGAATAGCCAGAGCCTCATGTCCGAGACAAATACCCAAAACGGATTGATGTGGTTTCAGAGAGTTCAATAGATTAAACAATATAGGATGGTCTTGTGGCAAACCCGGACCAGGCCCCAAAACAATCCGATCATAATCTGCCAATTGCTCAATGCTATAGCTTTCGGAGTTAAAGATCTTAACATCTTCAACTCCGATCTTTCTAAAACTCTCTGCCAGATTAAAAGTAAAAGAGTCTCTATTATCCAAAATCAATAGCCGCATCTGAAGCATTGTTTTTTTACCTTTGCAAAGGTAGCTTTCAGCATGCAAGTGAACAAAACCTATATCAAAAAGATGAATGAGATGGCCAAAGCGCGCTTGCCATTTCTGTTCATAATTGATTTTCTTGGACTTACACCATTGATTTACCCTTTTGACAGTATCCCCAACTCGATACAATTTTCCACTCCGGGTTTCCCTGATAAATTAAATACACCTCCTAAAGAACCATTATCTCTAAAAAAGCATCCGGTAAGTCTAAATGCTTATACCGAAAAATTCCGGCAAGTCATTCAGCATATTGAATATGGAAATACCTTTCTGGTTAATCTCAGTCAAGCTACTAAGTTAGAGATCAATTGGAGTCTGGAAGAAATATATGCCAGCAGTCATGCCCCATATAAGCTTTTGATTAACAATCAGTTTGTTGTTTTTTCTCCCGAAATATTCATCCGCACAAAAGGGCTTAGAATTGAAACTTTCCCGATGAAAGGAACGATAGATGCAAGTATTGAAGATGCTCACAATGAGATCCTCAATGACAAAAAAGAAGAAGCTGAGCACTATACTATTGTTGATTTAATGCGTAATGACTTGAGTGGCATAGCAATCAATGTGGAGGTAGAAAAATTCAGATATATTGACAAGATTATAACGCACGAAAAAGAAATACTGCAAGTAAGTTCAATGATTACTGGAGAACTGCCTGAAAATCACCTTGACAATATGGGAGAGTGGCTGTTCCAACTACTACCAGCAGGTAGTATTACGGGGGCTCCAAAAGAAAAAACTGTAGACATATTGACTGAAGTAGAAGGATATGACCGTGGATATTACACTGGAGTTTTTGGTGTTTTTGATGGACAGAATATTGACTCTGCTGTAATGATACGATACATTGAAAAAAGCACCGATGGCTTGATTTTTAAAAGTGGAGGCGGCATCACATACCGTAGTGACGCAGAAAAAGAATACCAGGAACTCAAAGATAAAGTGTATGTCCCTATTACTGGAAAGCATCCGCATTAATCAGGGAAAGCCTGATAACCTTAGTGCCCATGAAGAACGCATTTCTCGTTCGCAGCTTGCTCTGGAGGGCATTCGCCAACTTCCTCCATTAGAGAAAATATTTAAAAGCACACCGCCACCTAACACACGCCTGCTTAAAGCCCGCATTGTATATAACTCTGACATGTACAAAATCGATTACCATGAGTATAGCAGGGCAATAATTAAGAGTCTGCAAGTATGTCAGGAAAAATCAATTTACTATCCACATAAGTTCGCAAATCGCCGCAGGCTCAACAATCTAAAAAAGACATTCCCAAAATATACTGAAGCACTAATAGTGATTGGAAATCGAATCACTGATACCACATTCACAAATCTGGCATTTTGGAATGGAAAAAAATGGTTGAGTCCGATGTATCCTCTGCTCCCCGGAACCAGACGAGCAAGTTTGATTAATCAGGGGCTGATTGAGCTCCATGATATACAATTGAGCCAACTAATGGATTTTGAAAAAGTCAGACTTTTTAATGCCATGATGCCCTGGGATGAGGCTATCGAAATCTCAATAAGTCAAGTTAAAAATCATTATTAGCAAGACAAAATACGTCGTTCATCAAAGATATTTGCAAGATCATCCAAAAATTTATAGTTTTGATTTGTATTTGAATATTATGACTATCAAAAGAATTCTCACAGCTTGCATCATAATCATCCTGGTTCTTTCCGGATGTGAAAATTCTGCATTTTTCAATCCCTTCAAAAACGGACGAAGTCTTAATACAGTGCAGGTTCCTGCTAACTTCTCATGGACCCTCGCAACTAAAGTCGATTTAGCTATTGACCTACAGCTGCAAAACGATAGTATTGAATCCATTGAAGGCCATAGAATTTATCTGCTTGACACAAACTTTCAGGTGCTCACGCGAGGAGTTATTCACGACGACACTACTCACTTATATTATAAGATTCCTACCAATACCGGACAAATGATTGTGTATTTTCCTACTACTGGCAACTTTGAATACATATATTCATGGGCCTGTTGGGGAACTTTACCCTTTCCTTATGCCTGGACCGACCCTGATGAGGAAACAAAATTAAAGTATCTGGAATTGCCTGAAGGAGCCTCTCAGGATCCTGGTATGAAATCCGGAGTAAAGGGAATGAAGGCTTCAGTATTTGCTAATTCTGACTTTTCAGATGAGGCTTTGACTGAAACCAGCACTTATACTGACAACCTTAATGTTGATGGAAGTTGGTATGTTTCAACAAGAAATAAAGGTCCGGCCAGTATTGAGGAATACCAAAGTAATTCAGCTCTTAAATTTGGACAAAATAGCAAAAAGAAAGTTGAGGTATTTCAGACTATTAGTTGGACAGAAGGTGGTGAGTTTTCTGCACAGATGAAAGCTTTATCGCCTGATCAGGATAGAATTAAGATAAAGATCTTCCTTTACTTTTACTCAGATGATGGAAAAAAACTAAGAACCCGAAACTCAAGTTATAATATTAAGAACCCAGATGGATGGCAAGCTCTGGAAGTTAGCAGTGATGTACCCGATAACACCTCTTACATAAAACTTGTAATTCAGGATCTGGGAAATAAACAGACTGTTTGGGTTGATGATGTAACATCCACATATTACGCCGACGTAGATGCTGATAATGACGGAGTTAACGATGATGAAGATGATTACCCAAATGATCCAGACAGAGCATATAATGACTACTATCCTTCTGCAGATGGATTCGGCACTTTAGCATTTGAAGACCTATGGCCTGCAACCGGAGATTATGATTTTAATGATCTGGTATTGGACTACCGGTATAATCAAGTACGAAATTCTGAAAATAAAATTATTGAAATCCTTGCTACAATAAATCTCAGAGCAATAGGCGGATCATTCCATAACGGGTTTGGTTTTCAACTACCATTTGACCAGAGCTTGGTTGCAGGAGTAAGCGGACAAGAACATAAAGAAGGAATTGTTAAAATTCGTGGAAATGGAACTGAGTCTGATATTGATAAAACATGTATTATAGTATTTGAAGATGCTTGGAATTATGTTCGTGTACCTGGTGTATCATTTGTAAATACTCGTACAGACTCTGAACAAGCTGACCCTTATACATTCAATATTAAAATTAGCCTGACAAAAGCATTAACTGATGAGGACTTGGGTTCCCCTCCGTATAATCCATTCATTTTCACAAATGGGAGACGAGATCATGAGATTCATTTATTCGGACAAGAACCTACTGATCTGATGGATAAGAGTCTTTTTGGAACTGGTAATGACTATAGCAATTCTGCTAATTCCAGATACTTCAATACCGCATCAAATCTTCCTTGGGCTCTTGATATACCTACATCATTTGAATATCCTGAAGAAAAGACTTCTGTTGATTCAGCATATCTTTACTTTATTGAATGGGCAGAAACAGCAGGAAGTTCAAGAAACGACTGGTATCAGGATAAAGACGGATACAGAGACAGGAAACGAATTTTCAAAAAGAAATAACCCTGAGCCCTGAGCCTTAACCCCTGAGCTAGCTCTTCAATATTAGCTTATCATAGAGCCAAAGTAATAATACGGTACCTAGTCCAATCCCCAACACAACATACCAAATCCTCATCGGATGATATGTTTGCCATAGAAAATCTGTCAGCTCCAACTGATTCATTCCGAATAACTCACCTGCCCTGGTGAAGTACTCATTTTGCGTGAATCCTCCATCAGAAATAGCCGGAATAACAAACCCATTTTCAGCAACTGCCTTCTCAAGTAATGACACCTTATCTGACAATTTCTCATATACACCTCCGGATATTTGTCCGGCGAAAAAATTACCACCAGCATAGGGTAAAAATGAACATCCCATATACAGTGCGACTTTATCTTTTGGTGCTATACGAGCAATATATTCAGATGTTTTTGGAGAAGAGGACATTTCGCCTAAAGCAAAGATGAAAATTGACAAAACAAGGAAAAAACCGTTTTGTGTCAATAAGGTCAATGACATACCAATAGTGCATATCAGAATTCCCACAATCATTGCATTTAGCGGCTTGTATTTCATCACAAATGTGGAAACAGCAATCTGTAGTATTACGATAAACATGGCATCCACATTAACCAGCATTTCTGCAGCCACTGCACCAACATTCTGTGTATCAAGAGCAGAAGCCAACCATGGCCAGACCTTATGAATGGCATCAAACATTGCTGCGGTATGCACCCATTGGTCAATAAATACCGGTAAGGTATAGAACAACTGATTGTACATTGTCCAGAATCCAACAATGATAATCAGAAACAATAGAAGCTTCATATCGCTTAGAGCAACAAAAATATTTTTAAAAATGGTTTTTATTGACTTCCCTAAAGGCTCTGTATTTTTCTCACGGTCAGGTTCTTTGAAGAAAAATATTACAATAACGAGGTTGACAAGAATGGCAATTGCGGAGGCTGTAAAAACGTATGACCAACTCCAGCCTCTAAGAATAGATGCAACAATAGGACCAATAAAGGCACCAATATTTACGATCATATAGAAAATTCCAAATCCAATAGAAGAAGTTGTTTCATCGGTAGTTTTACCAACTGTTGCCTGCACTACTGGTTTAAACAATCCAGCTCCTAATGCTACCCAAAGGAATACAAGAAAAACATGAGAATATGACGATACTTGTCCCATTGCATAATATCCGGATGCAAGTACCAGATATGCAACTATCAGAGTCTTCCTAAATCCAAACTTATCTGCAAGAGCTCCTGTGATTAGCGGTAAAATATACAAAATGGCGACTACTGTGCCCATTAAGGTTCCCTTTTCAGCTTGAGAAAAGCCCAGCGCTCCGGTATCTGTTGATCCTGTCAAATACAAAGCCAGTGGAATAAACATTCCATACCAAGCCCAACGCTCAAACAACTCCATGGTATTAGCCCACCAAAATGAAGCTGGGAATTTCTTTAAGGTTACAGCGAATGAACTCATATTAGTTTTACTTTAACAATATTCTCTACGTGGTGAGTATGGGGAAACATATCGACCGGTTGAACTGCTTCTATAGTGTATAAATCTGCCAGTAAGGCCAGGTCTCTGGCTTGAGTTGCAGGATTGCAGGATATATAGATGATTTTCTGTGCTTTTGCTTTCTTCAATGCTATTATCACATTCTCATGCAGGCCCGCTCTTGGGGGATCCAGAATTATAACATCAGGCCTACCATATTTAGTAAAAAGCGTATCGTTAAAAACATCCTTCATGTCTCCTACCACAAATTCTGCATTAGTAATACCGTTTAGCTCAGCATTTACTCTAGCATCATCAATAGCCTCCGGAACTGCCTCAATACCAACTACTTTATTCACTTTTGAAGCCATGAAATTTGCAATCGTGCCAGTGCCAGTATATAAATCATACACTGTTTCATGTCCCTGAAAGTCAGCAAAATCCCGGGCAACCTTATACAATTCATAAGCCTGAGATGAGTTAGTCTGATAAAACGACTTTGGTCCGATTTTGAATTTCAACTCCTCCATCTTTTCAAAAATATGATCTCTGCCGTGGTAGCATATAATCCTCTGGTCGAGAATCGTATCATTCTTTTTCTGGTTAACCACATATTGAAGCGATGTAATATCCGGAAATTTATCCTTCAGATGGTCCATTAAAGACTTAATAGCCTCAGAATCATCCTCAAAGAAGGATACGATTACCATGACCTCTCCGGTAGAAGCAGTACGAATAATCAGATTCCTAAGCAATCCAACCTGCTCACGGATATCAAAAAAACTAAGTTTATTCTCAAGAGCAAAGCTTTTGACAGCCAAGCGAATCGCATTGGAGGGATCAGGCTGAAGCCAGCATTTTTTGATATCCACGATCTTATCAAACAGTCCGGGGATATGAAATCCCAGAGCATCCCGATCCTTGAAATCATTATCTTCTTTTATCTCATCTTCCGTGAGCCATCTTTTGTTGGAAAAAGTAAATTCCAATTTGTTCCGATAGAATTCAGACTCTTTTGATCCCAGAATTGGATTAAGCTCCAGTCCTTTGAACCCTCCGATCCGCTCAAGCTGGTCTTTAACCTGCTTTTCTTTAAACCCAATTTGCTTTTCGTAAGGTAGCATCTGCCATTTGCAGCCACCACAAACGCCAAAATGTTCGCACACAGCCTCCTCTCTGTCCTGAGAATACTTATGAAAACGAACAACTCTGCCTTCCATGAAAGACTTGCGTTTTCGCTTCACCTGAATGTCTACAACATCTCCGGGAATAGCACCTGTTACAAATACAACTTTATTTTCAAGTCTAGCAAGAGCTTTACCTTCTGCACCAATATCACTAATCAGTACATTTTCAAGCAACGGATATTTATTTCTCCTGGCCACTGGTATAATTTTCAATGATTAGTGCGTAAAAGTACTACATGCTGAGGAAAGAAAAAATGTCAGATCAAATCCATTTCATGATCCAGCTTTTCATCCACTTTTTGTTCCCCAAGCGAATTGCCATTTCAAGCAAAAAGGGTAGACGCGATGCTAAGCGAACAAGACGAGCTCTGAATCTTAGAGATTTATGTAGTTTCTCTGATAGCTTTTTCTGGTATCCAGTGAGTTCCAATGAAAACAAATCACTTTTCTCATAATTGGCTTCAAGACATTCTCCCAGAAAGACTCCACTGATAACTGCATTTCTGATACCATCTCCCGAAAAAGGATCATTTAAATTGGCAGCATCTCCCACAAGAGCATAACCTTTTCCGATAACACTTTCCACACCCTTTGAAAACGGCAGCATACCCCCTTTAAGCGAACCTTCTAACCGTCCACCAGATAGAATCTCCTTTAGCTCTGGCTCCTCATTAATAAAGTGCCAGAAGGCCTCATTAAGATTTATCCTTTTCCTCTGACGACAAGCATTTCCCATTCCGAAGCCAACATTTGCACGACTGGATGACAATGGGAATAGCCAGAAATAGCCAGGAGCATATTTTTTTTGATAAAAAACCAAGGATGTTTCAGGATCCTGGATATTCAAATCTGAAAAATAACCTCTAATAGCACTTCCTGACCGTGCCATTTTCTGAAATCCGGGTCTTATACTTCTTACAACTGTTGAAGGCGCTCCATCCGCTCCAATAACATATCTGGCCGTTAATATCTCTTCCCGATCAGAGTTGCGTAAAGAAAAACCTTCATCTGTCCTGACAATCCTTTTTACCGAAGTATTTTCCAAAATCGTCAAGCCATCAATCTTCTTAACTTCTTCTAAAAGAAAATTATCAAGCTCAAAACGCGGAATCATATATCCAACACCATTCCACTTATAAGTCAGGCTGCTACCTGAATTTACCTGGAGTTTAGTTTGCTTGAATCTACCAGGCTTAAGGAGATTATTTGCTTTTTCATGGATACCAGGACAAACCAGATCAAGATCTCTCAATACCCAGAAAGGAACAGCATCACCACACACTTTTTCTCTTGGAAAAATAGCTTTATCAATTAATGCAATCTTACCAGGAAAACGAGAAATGAGCGACCGAAGTCCCAAGGCAGTGGCAATACCTCCTGGTCCTGCACCAATAATAACAATATCAAAATTACGTTTCTCAGCCTCTGTCATACCTATGTTACTTCAAGAATCCCCCAAGTTTACCTATTTTTGTCGAAATTCAAAATTTAAGATGGCAAGATTGGGCAGACAAGTGGATCATTTTGGGCAAGTAATAGCAGAAAGTATCAGAGCTGATTACTCAGAAGATCAACGACACAGATACACTCTTCAGATGGAATATCAGGGAGACCTGCTTACAGGAGACCGCAATGAAACCATGACGGTAATACTTAAGAATCCCAGTTCTGCAAATGAGCAGCGTTCAGATTCTACCATCAGAAAGGTTGAAACATTTGTGTATAATCGCTTTCCTAAAACACGGTACCTTAACATCTTCAACATCTTTGCATACAGAGCAACAGATGCTATTGAGTTGCACCAACTGATGCAGGAAAAAGGGATAAATGAAGGAATTGGTATTGAGAATGATGCCTTTTTGAAAAAACTTCTTAATAATACAGATAATTTGATAGTTGCCTGGGGTGGACCAAGTGCAATTGACAAAAAACTATACCAGAACAGAATTACTTCTGTGAAAGATATTCTTAAAAAAAACTATTCAGGTCCGATTTTCCAGGTATGTGGAGCAAAACCAACCAATGAGCCTCTTCATGGTCTGATGTGGGGATATGAATACGAATTGAAAGCAGTCACAATATGATTTCTCTCAACAGTGTATGCGTTCGCTTTGGAGACGACGATCTCTTTAAAGATATAAGCTTCCTGGTTAACCGCCGCGAAAGAGTTGGTCTGGTGGGTAAGAATGGAGCCGGCAAAACAACTATCCTGAAACTTTTTACTGGTGAGATGTTTCCTAGCGAAGGACAAATATCGGTGCCTAAAGAGGTTCGACTAGGATACCTTCCGCAACACATGGTTTTCTCAGATACAACCATAGTTCTTGAGGAAACACGACAAGCTTTTAGCGAAGTGCTGGAACTTGAACAGGAAATTGATAAAATAACTCTTGAGATATCTACTCGTACTGATTACGAATCAACAGAATACCACAAACTGATTGATATTCTTACTGAAAAAACTGAGCGTCATCATCTACTGGGCGGACACAATCAAGATGCTCTGATGGAGCAAACCTTATTAGGACTAGGTTTCAAAAGAACAGATTTCCAACGAGCTACTGGCGAGTTCTCAGGTGGATGGAGGATGCGAATCGAACTAGCTAAGATTCTATTGCAAAAACCTGAAGTCCTTTTATTAGATGAGCCCACAAATCATCTTGACATAGAATCTATTCAGTGGCTTGAGGATTATCTTTTAGATTTTACCGGAGCAGTTATCCTTATTTCTCACGATAGAACATTTCTTGATAGGGTAACCAAAAGAACCATTGAGCTTTCACTTGGCAAAGCATACGATTATAAAGTTCCATACAGCAGATTTCTTGAATTACGATCTGAACGCAGAGAGCAGCAACTTGCAGCTTATGAGAATCAACAGAAATTTATATCTGATACAGAAAGATTTATAGAGCGCTTTAGGTATAAAAATACCAAATCTGTTCAGGTACAATCAAGAATAAAAATGCTTGACCGCTTAGACCGAATCGAAGTGGATGAGCTAGACGGATCAAGTATTCATATCAATTTCCCCCCTGCCCCCCATTCTGGCACTATCGTTGTCGAAGCAGAGAACCTTTCAAAATCATTCGAATCTCTTAAGGTTCTGAGTAATGCAGATTTTATTCTTGAGCGTGGTGAGAAAATAGCCTTTATCGGCAAAAATGGTGAAGGAAAAACAACTTTCTCCAGAATCATTATGCAAGAGCTCGATTATGAAGGAGAACTTAAAGTAGGACACAATGTTAAGATTGGGTATTATGCCCAGAATCAAGCAGATACACTTGACCGAAACTTAACCGTTCTTGAAACTATAGACAGGGTAGCAGTAGGAGATATTCGTCCTAAAATCCGAAATATCCTTGGGGCATTTCTATTTAGCGGCGAAGATGTAGATAAAAAAGTATCTGTGCTCTCAGGAGGTGAAAAATCCAGACTTGCACTTGCCTGTATGCTGCTTGAACCGTATAATCTACTCTTGCTTGATGAGCCCACTAATCACCTCGACCTACGATCGAAGCAGGTTCTTAAAGATGCTTTGCTTAACTATAATGGCACTCTTATCGTTGTTTCTCACGATAGGGATTTTTTAGATGGCCTGGTAAGTAAGATTTTTGAGTTTAAGGATAAAAGAATCAAAGAACACACAGGGAATATTTTTGACTTCCTGCGTAAAAAGAAGCTAGAAAACCTCAAAGAAATTGAGCGAAAGAATCTGGTCGCTGCCAAAGCAAAGCCTGCCAGCGATAGTAAAAATAAAGCTGACTACCTTGAAAGGAAAGAATTCCAGCGAGAAAAAAGAAAAATTGAAAACAGCATCAAACGATCTGAAGAAAAAATCAGCGAATTAGAAACTAAAATGGGAAAGCTTGTTGAAATTCTGACAGATCCTGATACTATAAGTGGCGACGAAGACCCATTTGGAGAGTTTGGACTACTAAAAGAAGAGCTGGAGAAAGAAATGGAGCAATGGAGTCATTCAGTGGAGAAATTGGAAGATTTGAAGTAGGCAGGAGTTATTCGTCATTCGTCATTCGTTACTCGTCATTCGTCTTTTGGAAGTGGAAAAAGTTTTCAGTTTTCAGTTTTCAGAACTCAGAAAGTTGCAAGTAACCAGGTAACCAATTAACAAATTAACTAATTAACCAACATGGAATTTTTTGAAGCAATAGGATGGATTGGCAATGTGGTACTAAGTATCGGTGTCATTCCACAAGTATGGAAAACCTGGCGCACTCATGATGTGAAAAGTTTTAGCTGGTCGTTTCTACTCATGTGGGCAGGCGGAGTATTCTTGACCTTCATATACATAGCTCACGACAACCTGGCTAAGGGTGTGTTTCAATGGCCATTGTGGTTGAATTATCTGGTAAATATTCTGGGGACTGCCTTTCTTGTTTACGCTAAAATTAAATACTCAGGCAGAGAGAGTTCTATTCAGGAGTAAACCGTTGTCTTACTGCCTCAAAAAGAAGCACTGCTGCTGCCACGGAAACATTTAATGATTTTATCTGTCCTTTATGAGGAATCTTCACCAGATCATCGCAGATTCTAAGCACATTATCTGACAATCCGGTATCTTCAGATCCCATTACAATAACAAGTGGTTCTGTCATCGCTGAATCATATATCATCTGATTTCCCTTCTCTGAGGCCCCAACAATTTTTAGTCCTGATTCTCTCAGCTGCACCAGTGTTTTAGAAAAGCTGGATGTTCTGCAAACTGGTATTATGTTCAGAGCACCTGCAGATGATTTCATAGCATCAGCATTCAATTGAGCTGATCCCTTATCTGGCACCAACAGAGCATGGGCTCCGGCAATCTCAGCAGATCGGGCAATAGCTCCCATATTCCTCACATCAGTAATACTATCCAGAGCGATCACCAGAGGGGTTTCACCACTTTCAAAAGCTCGCTGAACAACCTCATCAATAGGCATATATACTACCATTGAGGTTAAAGCAATTACACCCTGATGATTTTTGCGGGTAATCCGGTTTAATTTCTCCAGCGGCACCATTTGGTATGGAGTACCGGATTTACGAATCAGACTAAAAAGTTCCTGAAAGCCATCTCCTGATAATCCCTTTCGGATAAAGACTTTTTCTATTTCCTTACCTGAACTGATTGCTTCCAGGCAGGGGTGAATACCAAAAATGTAAGCTTTCTCTTTCATAATAAACTACTCTTTTCCTTATAAACTATATATGCGACCTTCTCTCCAACTTTTGACAGCCGTATTCCAGACTATCCTATGATTTTCAGTCCTTTTCAAAATAAATTCATATCCCTTTAGATCATCAGCTGTCAAATAGAAATCAAAGGTATATTTCTGATTCGAATTTATTCGCTTGTACACCCATGATTCGCCAGTTTCAGACTTGTTTACAAAACTGGGAGAACCCATTAGCATGTAGATCATTCCCCTGTCGGTTTTCCATCCCCGACGATCAGTTGTAAAATACAGATTAGCAAAAACTACCCGATTGTAGAATACCTTAATGAGTTCTCTTGCAGCATCAAAACTTCCTCCTTTATCAAGCCAAAACTCATCCAAAGCCTTCTTTAAATCCGGCTCATGAATAATTTCACTGTACTCCTCTGAACTAGTGATATACTGAAGAGGTGGTAGCATATCTTCAGGTGATATTATCTGGGGGAAATTATTTCCAAGATTTGATAAGTACACACCATTCATGCTACCAGGATCTGGATAAAACAAATACACACCTTCGTTTTCCAGACGATAAAGTGTCTGTTCAGAAATGTCTAATGTCCATACCGAGTCAGGCTCTGATCTCACTTCAGGCGAAACAACTGTTGAAAACGGTGGACGTGGCAGCTCCTTAACCGGTTTGAAGTAGGCAATTCGCATTTCATTTTCAGGAGGCTTGGATGAGACAATTCTAAAGTACTCCTCTGAATAAAAAAACTTTTCAAAAGCAATCAAACTCCCGGGATAACTCAAAATCAAATAATTCTGTTGCGACTTTGGATTGAAACGATCAACGAGAATTAACTGTCGTGATGATGTTTGCCTTACAATATCAGTAAGAATAAGCTCAAGCAAATAACTCTTCCCCTCCTCAGTAGGGATTTTTATTGTACCCGTGTAGTGATCCTTAACATCCTCTTTGTTAATCACATACTCTTGCTCTCCATCATGATCCTGAATCTGTTCTGAGAATGAACTAAACAATTTGTATTCCAGCTTCACACGACTCTGATCACGTGCATCAGGATTAGCCTTATTGAACAGCAATTCCTTTGTAAATAATCTAAAAAATAAAGTGGTTTCATCTATAGTTCCATGATACACAAGGTAATCTGGATGCAGTTCGGTTCTCCCCGGATTGTATAGCATCAGAGACTTGGTGGTAGTTGAGGCAGTCGGCTTAAGTGTACCACAAGCAGTGGCGAGGAAGAGGGAAAACAATACAATTAGAACCAACGAGCCACGTGGACAGACATGTTTTGGATGTTTAACTGTCATTGTGGGCTAGTGCTAGGTTTGTGTATTTCATATCCATTGTGACCTCTTTGCCTATCCATTCCGGTGTTTCGAAGCTTTGATCTTCTGATTCCAGCTCTATCTCAGCCAGGATGAGACCTTTGTTTTTCCCTAAAAACTCATCCACCTCCCAGATGTTTCCTTCATATTTTATTTCGTATCTGCGCTTTATCAGTACGTTTCCCAGACACATACCTAACAACTCACTGGCGTCATTAACGGGAATCTGATATTCAAATTCAGCACGACTTATTCCAATTGCCCGGCCCTTGATGGTTAGAAAAGCTTTCGAGTCTCTAATACGAATTCTCACTACCCTACCTGGATCTTCATTCAAATATCCCTGCTGGATTAAGGATGAATCAGCCTCGGATAAACCTGTCTTCCAGTTGTTAGATTTTATCAGATATTTACGTTCAATCTCAGTTGGCATTTTTAAGAAATTTTCAGTTGTCAGTTTTCAGAGCTCAGAGATTTGAAGTCATTCCCTGTGGGATTTTGGAAGACGCGTAATTCAAATTCTGGCATTATGGCCAGGATATGATCAAAAATATCGGACTGAATGGATTCATAATTGGCCCAGGCCTGATCATTGCTAAACACATAGATTTCAATTGGTATCCCTCTTTCTGTTGATTGCAATTGCCGTACCAAAAATGTCATATCATTATGGATCTTCGGATGACTTTGCAGGTATTCTTCCATATACCTGCGGAAAGTTCCGATATTGGTCATTCTTCGACCATTTACAGAGACAGATTCATCGACATGCATCTCCTTGTTATAGTCTTCCAGCTCCATCTTTTTTGATTTCACATAATCAGCGATTAGTTGAATCCTCCCAAACTTCTCCAGCATCTCATCATTGCAGAACTTTACACTGGACATATCGATATTGACAGATCTCTTGATCCTTCGTCCACCAGAATCCTCCATCCCTTTCCAGTTATCAAAAGACTCTGTTACAAATGCATAAGTAGGAATAGTGGCAATGGTTTTGTCCCAGTTTTGAATCTTAACCGTATTCACAGAAATATCCACTACGGTACCATCTGCATTCCGGGATGGCATACTGACCCAGTCGCCAAGGCTCATCATCTTATTGGCACTAATCTGAATAGAAGCAACTACACCAAGAATGGTATCCTTAAAAATCAACATAAGTACCGCAGCAAATGCTCCTAATCCAGCAAAGAATTTCCCCAGTTCAAAGCCAAATAACACACTCATGGCCCAAATAATTCCGATGAGAATCAAAACAATCTGTACTACCTGAATATATCCCTTGATAGGCACCTTATGCGCATTACCCTGGCGCAAATAGATTTCATTCAGTGCATTGAAAAAAGATACAATTACCATTATTGCAACCAGAATCATATATACCAAAGCCAGGCTTTGGAAAAGCTCAGCTGATTTCTGAAAATCCATCATAATGGTAGGAAGCATCGAATACACTACAAGGGCAGGAGAAATGTGAGCCAATCGGTTAAAAACACCTTTTTCCAGAATTATATCATCATATTGGTTTTTTGTTTTCTTAACCACCCCCCTTATCACCCTGATAATAATCTGCTTAGTGGCTTTATCAACAAGCCATGACACCAAAGCAATCAAAATAATAAAAACCAAGACATGCAGCCATTTGGCCAATCCTTCTGATAAGCCCCAGTCATTGATTAATACATCTCGCAGCTTTAAACTAAGACGAATAAAAAACCCAGTAGACTCTTGCGGAATAATAGATAGTTGACTTAATGCCATAATAAGAAATTCAATTATTGAAAGGTAAACACAAAAATACAATGTAAATTTACCAATCCTGATATGAACAAAAATTCTTTTGAAAACTAAAACCCGGAAATAATGAAAAAGTTAATCGTTTTTGCTCTATTATTCTCATTTATCGGTGTCCAGGCCCAAGAAATCAACTATTCTGATCACTTCACTCCCCAAACTTTAAGAATTGATTACAATCGTTGCGGAATGGCTGACAGTGAAGAAGTGTTCTTTGAGCAAATGCGAAAGGAAGGAAAATGGTCAGGTCCCAGACAAAATCTAATAGATCCTTTCCAATGGGGTGAATACAGGGTAGAAGTTTATGATGCAAAGTCTGATAAATTGATCTATTCACGGGGATATGCCGGATTGTACAGCGAATGGCAGGCAACAGCTGAGGCCAAGAAAATCAAAAGATGCTTTTATGAAACCGTACTTATTCCATTTCCAAAGAATAAGGTCAGATTAGAATTATATAGCCGCGACCGCACCACAAAGCTGAACAAGGTATTTGAATATCCTATTGATCCGAATGATTATTTTATAAAGACAGAAAAAGGCCCCAGACTTAAATCTTACATGGTGCATGATTCAGGAGATCCTAAAGATAAAGTAGATGTGGTTTTCCTTCCTGATGGATTTACAGATAAAGAGATGAATCTGTTTCGTGAAGCTGCTAAAGAATTTTCAGATGCCCTATTTAAAACCGATCCCTTTGATGCTCATGAAGATGATTTCAATATATGGGTTGTGGAAGCTCCAAGTAAGGAATCAGGGACAGATATTCCCGGAAAAAACATTTGGAAAGAAACTGTGATGAATACAAGTTTCTACACCTTTGATTCTGAAAGATACCTAATGACTCATGATATTAAGTCTGTTCGTGACGTAGCAGCAAATGCTCCATATGACTTGATCATTATTCTCGTTAACACAAAGAAATATGGTGGTGGTGGTGTTTACAATTATTACGGAACATTCTCTGCTTTCAATCCTAAATCAATTGGGGTTTGGCTACATGAATTCGGACATAATTTCACATGGCTTGCTGATGAATATTACACAAGTGATGTTTCTTTCAGCGATTTCATTGACACAAAATACGAGCCCCTCCAACCTAACGTTACCACTTTAGTAAAATTCGATACAAAGTGGAAAAAGATGTTAAAGCAAGGCACTCCTATCCCTACTCCGCGAACACCTGAATATGACGGCATTCTGGGTGCTTTTGAAGGCGGATTATACTCTGGTAAGGATATTTATAGTCCTATGCAAAAGTGCAAAATGAACTGGCTGGATGATCCTTTTTGTCCGGTTTGCCGGCAGACAATTATTGATATGATTTACTACTATACGCGCTGAAATCAGGAACCTGAGGTAGTTTATACAGAAACTGACACCATCACCATTATTGATGGCTATTTAACCTTCGCACAATGGGCCGCCAGTGGTGGATATAGCTTCATGGATTGGTATCTTGAACTCGAAGGATACCGGGATAATACTCGATTGTTTGTTAGGGAGTGATTCCGTGTTTCGATGTTCCAGTCGCTGAGAGTCGAAGGGTCCGGGGCTGTGGGCTTTTACTCGTATCGTAAAGCTTCAATTGGGTTTTTTGTTGCTGCGCGCCAGCTCTGCCAGCTCACCGTTAACAGGGCAATACTTAATGCCAGAAGCCCTGACAAAGCAAATATCCACCACGGCAATGTAGTCTTGTATGCAAAGTTCTCCAGCCACTTAATTGCTGCATAATAAGCTATGGGACCGGCGATTACAAAAGAAATCAGAATCCAGACGGCAAAATTTTTGTTCAGCATACCCATGATCTCATAAACGGTAGCTCCGTTTACTTTTCGAATTCCTATTTCCTTCGTCTTTCTTTTCATGATTAATGTAGAAAGATTTAGAAAGCCCATAAGGGAAATAATCAGGCTGATCAGTGTGAAAAGCTTGATCAGCTTGTTAATCTTTTGATCCTCAGTATACATTTTTGCCACTTGTTGATCAAGGAATTGGAAAACAAACGGGACATCGGGATAAACAACCTCCCAATTACTTTGAATCATTTTGACTGCTTCATCTAGTCTGGTGGTATTCAATTTAATATTCAAATAGCCATTTGTCTCTTCACTCAAATAAAAGACTAAGGGTGCTGCCGGGTTATGCAGAGAGTTGAAGGAGACGTTTTTAAGCACTCCAACAACTTTAGTTCCTGCTAATTCTACTCCTAACATACTGCCGTTGTAACCACAAAAATCGATAAAGGCCTCATTAATGATCACCGATTGAAAGTTGTTATCGCTAAATAACTCCCCAAAATTACGTCCTTCTTTAAA
Source organism: Bacteroidales bacterium (assembly GCA_023145515.1). Lineage (GTDB taxonomy): Bacteria > Bacteroidota > Bacteroidia > Bacteroidales > UBA12481 > JABHCC01. The sequence goes on along the minus strand of JAGLDP010000001.1, from coordinate 27,410 downwards.
CTCCATTCCCATAAGCGTAAAATACTCATAATCAACCCCCAGTGTATGAACAATTTTGGTCACAGTCTCCCCATCACGGTCTATCTGAAAATGAGATGTTCCTAATATTTCTCCAGGTATATTGCTTGAAAAGGAGGCATTTGCCACAGAAGAATTTTTACTGATTTCCTCTTTGAAAGATTTAATGCCTTGCGATTGCTCTTTTAGGCTATTCAAAGGTAACATCACAATACCTTCCTTGTCGAAACCCATTTCACTTTTCATCAGGAAGTTTAATTGCCGCGTAATCACAAAAACTGAAATCACTAAAACAATGGTCAGGGCATACTGGACGATAGTAGATACTCTTCCAAACTGAATACTCCCTAATCCAGATAAACTTCTTTGCCGGGCTTGGAGTAATTGCAGTCCACTCTTTTTCCGGTGATTAAGAAAAGGTATCAAAGAAGTAGTCAGGCTTGTGAGAAGTATGAAAACAAGAGAGAGAGTCAGTATCCTTGAGCCAGAGAAGATGGATCTTTCCAGTTCAGTCAGTTCTTTTGACCAGGGTAAACTAATCTGAAAAAATATATTGGCCAGAATTACAGAGACTAAAATTAAAACCAGAGAGTTTAGTAGAAATTGAAAGTAAAGAGTCAGCTGATTGGCTCCCAGTACTTTTCTTAGACCCACACTTTTGGCCTGTGTAATAGTCTGAGAGACTAAAAGATTAGAATAGTTGATGGTGGCAATCAGGAATATGAAAAGGCCAACCATAATGAGTATGTAAGCATAGGTCTTGTTCCCTTTCGGAAGATCATATGTCATTTGGCGAGAAAAATGCAAGTCTTTTAGAGGAATGGCTATTAGATTGAAATCGGCGTTTAACAGTTTTCCGAAAGTGCTCATGTATTTATCAAAGAAGGGCTCAAAATTATCTGTGATTGATTCTATCTCAGTATGCTGTTTTAGCATAATAAAATGAAATGCTGATGGCGCCCAATAGTACTCTGACTCTTGAACAGGAGAAATATCTCCTGTTCTGGTAAAAGGCGAGTCGATTGAAAATAAGACGTTTAGCTTGTGATGAGAATTGACTGGAGAATCTTCTACTACGCCTACTATTGTATATATCTGACCATCATATTCCAGCACCTCACCTACTGAATTCTGATCACCAAAAAACTTCTGACTCAGGCTTTGATTAATAACAATTTCATTGGGATTTGTGAGCGCAGAATGAGGAGATCCATACAGAAAGACCAAACTGAATATATCAAAAATGGTTGAGTCAACTCTATATGCTTCATCCACTGAAAACTGTTTCATTTCTGTTTCGAGAAGGATTGATTCATGGAATGGAATAAGACGAACAAAGGATTCAACAGCAGGAAATTCATCCTTCAGGCCTTGCCCCATTGAAGGTCCCAATACAGCATGTGTCATTGTATTCTCAGCAGCCACGATATCGCCGCTAATTCTATAAATGCGACTATGATCCTCATGCTGCGAATCATAGCTTAACTCAAAGGAAACGTAGGAATAAATATAGAATAAAGAAGCAAAAGCAATCGCTAATCCAAGAATGCTAATCCAAGAGGAATTTCGCTTATCAAATACGATTTTTAAAGCCAGTTTAAGGTTCAACACAATCATTCTACCCTAAAAATAAAACAATTAACCGAGAAACCCCGAATCACAGAATCACAGAATCACCTAAATAAACTTCTCCCGCCTCTGCATACTAAGCAAGCCACCTAGTATGCATAAGATTATCGCGACAAGTATAATTAATCTGTTATCATGAACTGTATTTAGCCAGACTGCTTCGCTAAGCTGTTCTGGCATTTTGAAAGGGTTTAGAAAAACGTTCCATTTGCTTTGTTCGATAGCTTCAGCAAGTGAGGTAAAAACTATACCAATAATAACCAAAATAACAGCTGTTCCGATTCCATTCCTAACTATTGTTGATAGAAAAAAAGCAAGCGTTCCCATGAAGAAAATAGGGAAGATCAGCTGATAAGCCATATAAATTGGAGTAAAGCTGGCCAATGCCCAAGAACAAAACCAGGCAAGGAGAAAAAGCACTGCAAAAACCAGAATAAAGATCATTATTAGTCTCACCAACCAAACCTTATATCGATAGTCAGGAATACCGAAAAGTATTTCAAGAATCCGATTATCTTCATCATTTTGAATTCCAAAAACTGTAGGGTAAAATATAAGAAGTAAACCAGGGTAAAGCAATAGGTTATACACTATACCGGTTGTTATCATGCTTCCTGAAAACAAAGTGATCAGAGTAACCATGATAAAGAATCCTAGTGCTGCCAATAGAAACCAAATGAATTTGTTAGCAAATATGATTTTCAGATTATAACGAAGCATTCGCCACAACCAATCAGCAATTATTGTTATTTTATTTGTTGCCATTAATTATTCAGATTTTTTTACCTAACATCCACAAATAAGCATCCTCAAGCAAAGGTGTAACTGGTATAGCATCATCAGTAGGCTTCTCAGCGGCAAGCAATCTAACACGTATATTATTGCCATCGCGCATATGGTGCACCACCTTGTATTCTTCAGAAAGTTTATCAAATTCACTTACCGTCACTTCAGCCTGCCATACAGCGCCTTTGGCTGTGTCTGACATCTCCTGAGGATTGCCAAGATACTTCAGCTCGCCTTGATTGAGTACAGCAACCTGGTTGCACGAGCTGGATATATCTTCAATAATATGCGTTGAGAAAATTACGACCCTTTCGCGTGAAAGTTGCACCAGCAAATTTCTAAAACGGATTCTCTCACGCGGATCTAGTCCGGCTGTAGGCTCATCAACCACAAGAATTCTTGGCAAATGGAGAAGTATTTGTGCTATTCCAATCCTTTGCTTCATTCCTCCTGAGAACGATCCAATTTTGTGATCCTTCTTTTCAATCATATGCACCGCATTGAGGGTATAATCAACCCGTTCAGAACGTACCTTAGGATCTGTCAAGCCTTTGAGCATTCCTTGGTAATGAAGAAACTCGTCAGCGGTCATATTCTCATACATACCAAATTCCTGAGGCAGATACCCAATAAGACCTTGCAGTTCCTCTCTTTTAATCTGAGTATCCTCTCCGCTGATCCATATCTTGCCATAGCTTTGCTCAAGAATTCCGCAAATAATTCTCATCATGGTAGTTTTACCGGCACCATTAGGTCCTAATAATCCAAACATACCAGACGAAATTTCCATCGATACTCCTGCCAGGGCTTTGAATGGTTTCTTTTTCTTTCCGATCACCGGGATCGATTGAACCATTCTGAAGAAACCCCTACGGAGAAGACCAAAACGACCGGTAATACGGTTTACATTAATGTGCTTCTCATTAAGCACCCTTGCAGTTGCATATACCATCAAAGCAAAAAACCATGCTAATCCAATCAGAATCTCTAAGGCCATATTATCCCAGCGCTTATGGAAAAGAATTAAGGAAAATACCGGGAATCCCCATAGAATCAGCATTCTTACCAGTCCTGCAAATTTCTTTCTCTTGCCACCTGAGTTGCTCATCCATGATCCAATGGGCTGCCAAACCATTAACAAGATGGCATACACAAATAAGGTAAGCACAAATAGCCATAGTCCTGAATCAAGATAGAAATACACGAAAAACAGCAAAAATCCCAGAAGAGGAATCTGCCATATCAGAACAATCAAATCTTTCGCTGATTCGTATGTTCGGGTTAATCCTAATCGTTTTCTGATTGCCAATCCGGATTTCCATTCACGGGTGAATTTGTTATCCCAATCGTAAATCTTCACCAAATTCTGAATATGAATGATTATTGGCTTATCATCTGGAATTACAGTTTCACTTGCTTTTCGCAAACTGTTTAGCAAGAACCATGTTGAGGCTGGAACACCCACAGTAACTAGTAAGTAAAGCAATAGTTGCCATAGGAAAGCATCTACTCTGAAATATATCAGAACTCCTAGTCCAAGTACTGTTACTGTCATAAATACTTTCACCCACCATTTCTGGCTACGAATCCATGCAAGCGAGAATTCTAGTCCGGAGTATAAAGTAGGAACAAAAACAAGAGTCAGTATTGTACTAACACTTAGTCCGCCAATTACTGTAATAGCAAAGGGTGCTCCTATCAAGCTAACATATTCAGATTTCCCCATTGCCAGAGGCAGCATTGCCACAATAGTAGTAACTGCAGTAATCATAATAGGTCTTATCCTTGCCAGACCAGCAGTCATGAGTGCTCTGGAGAGACGGAACCCTCTCTTTCTCAGCAGATTGGCGTAGTCGATCAGAATTATACCATTATTCACCACAATACCCAGTAAAATCAGAAAACCTGTAAGAGTATTGGCATTCAAAATTGAATTTTTCGTAAATATCAATGCCAAAAATGAACCAATCCCAGCCAGGGGAATAGTAAACATAAGAACTATTGGCGTGAGAAATGACTCAAAGACAGAGGCCAAAATCATAAAAATGAGAATAAAAGCAGCTGCAATAAGGAAATAAAACTCCTTAAAATCATTTTCTTCATGCACCACTTCTACTGCCACCCCAGATGGAATACTAACTCCTGCTATAAGCTCATCAATCTCTGTACGAGCAAGGTCTAACAGAGCTTTTGAGTTGTTAACCTCGTTCTCAAAACGATAAGTTACCTCAACTTGTTTTTCCTGGTTTACCCTATCGATATCTGACAATCCGCGAGAAAAATAGATATGGCTTAACTGCTGAAGCTCATGCTGTGATTGTCTATCAGAAGAAGGGATATTGAGTTCTTTCAGCTCATCCATGGATCGTTCTGTTTCTTCCTCAGGAATATCCATTTTGATAATAATATCGTATTCCTCTGTACCTTCCTTAAAAACTGCTCCGGAGGTAATTTCTGAGGGGAAAGAGCTCAATTCAGAGGATACACTTGATAGGGGTACATTGCGTTCGCCCATCTCTCTTGTGTTGAAAGCCATGTGAACTTCAGGACGGTTATCAGCAACACTAAGATTAACGCTTGCAATATTATCAAGCTCATCAAGGTAATACTCCATATCCTCAGCAACGCTCCTCAGTACTTCAAAATTCTGGCCTTTGATGATGACTTTTTCCTGCTGTGTACCGATTCCGAGGAAGGATTCAAATCCACCTCCTGAATTACCCGGACCACCACCTCCACCACCACCGCCGCCAAATCCGGATGAAGCAGAGAATTCCTGAAATTCAATTTCAGCTGAACGAAGATCCTTTAATCTTCTCTCCATATCCTCTTTAATCCCTGCCAGTGATCGTCCGTCTATATCCTGATAATCCTCCTTTAGCTTCATAGTTACTGTAGCCTCACCCTCTCTAACCTCGGCAGTCAGATCCTCTCTTTCGGCAATCTGCATTAGTCTCTCCTCCATGATACGAACAGTGATATCCGTAGTCTCTAAAGTAGTACCACCCGCCATTGTAACCGACATTCTGATTTCATCGGTTTCTGCCTCCTGTAGAGTATTGGTTGAAACAGCCAAAGCAATAAAAATGGTAATAAAAAACACTACGAGTGCTCCCACAATAGTCAAAGCAGGTCGACGCATACTAGCCTTAAGAATCAATATATAGGTCTGTATAAGGCGATTATGCAAAGACACCTTAGCATAAACCATTTGTTTCTGTCCTCCTTTCCGCATCATAAACCAATGGGTTACCATCGGAACAAAAAACAGAGCCACAAATAGTGAAACCAGGAGAGTAGAAATAATAGATACTCCAATGTGGTTACCCATTATTCGTATCAGAAAATTATCTGAGAAAATAAAAGGCAAAAATACTGTTACAGTAGTCAGAGTAGCTGCCAGAATTGATCTCCACACCTCACGTGTACCAAGGAGCACCGACTCTATTGGGTTTTTTCCCTGCGAGGCATGTCGGTATATGTTTTCAAGAACAACAACCGAGTTATCAAGCAGCATACCAATAGCGAGAGCCATACCCACCAGGGTTAGGCTATTGATCGATATTCCAGCAGCATAGAAGAAGTTAAAAGCAGTATACACCGATATCGGGATAGCGAGTGCAATAGCAAATACAAGTCTGACATTCCCCAGAAAAATCCACAATACCATAATAGCCAATAGTCCGCCTGTCAGAGCCAGCTGGATAATCTGATCGATATTCTTCTCCATCAGTTCGGCCATATTATCCTGAACAACCACCTCAATACCAATGGCTGCTAATTCTTTATTCAGCTGTTCAACAACAGTTTCTACTTCATGAGAGAGATCAATCAGATTGGCTTGAGAATCACTGATCAGACTCACGGTAACTGATTCTTGAGCGTTTACACGCGAATAGCTTGTTTGCTCCTTAACTCCAAAGTACACTTCTCCAACGTCTCTAAGAAGAATCGGACCATTTTCAGAAACCACAAGAGTTTCGATATCAGCTATGCGAACATATTCAGCAGATACATGAACAAAAAGTTTTTTTTGTCCGTCAACAACTGGCCCTACAAAGGTTCTTAACTTTCCATTCTGGTTCAAAGCATTTCGCACCTGGAATGGAGTAATACCATAAGCTTCACATGCATCCTCATCAAGTGTAATTTCTAAGGATTTTTCTTGTCCCCCATAAACCTCCAATCCGGCTATCCCATCAATATTTTCAAGCTTGGAAACAATATCCTCATCTGTGATATTTCTAATTCGGTTAACACCTCCGCTTCCCCGCACCTCAAGGCCCATCACCTGATTTGCCATTTGCTCAAGGTCTACCTTCACCACCGTAATCATAAATTCCTCCGGGAGTTCATCGCGAATCCCGTTCATTTTCTCTTGAAGCTTCAGTTCAGCGAATTTGATATTAACATCCTGCTGATAGGATATATAGATAATCCCCCTTCTTCTTGAAGCATTAGAACTAATTTCCTCTATATCATCCAATGTCCCAATTGCTCCTTCAACTGGGATAATGGCCTGCCTTTCCATATAGCTTGGATCTACCTCTATCTGAGAGCTAATCTGTACTATTAACTGAGGTGCAACTGCATTCGGGAATAGCTCAACGGGTAGCTGCTGATAGGAAACCACACCAAGTAAGGTAAGGCCTATAAAGACCATCCCAATAAGTGTTTTCCGATATATTACTGCCTTCATATTACCTGCCTATACTGTTGTTCTTACTGGTGATATCCAATCCTTGAAACGATCAAATATTTCATACACACAAGGGATAACAATTAGAGTTAAAAGGGTCGATGTAAAGAGTCCGCCAATCACGGCGAGAGCCATCGGTGCCCGAAGAGATACACTTTCACCAAAACCAAAGGTTAAGGGCAATAAGGCCAGAATGGTAGTCAAACTAGTCATCAAAATAGGTCGAATTCTTTGATGAGCAGCCTGAATAATAGCTTCTTTTCTCGATGACCCAAGTGCTTTCAACTGGTTTATTCTATCAACAAGAATAATGGAATCATTGACAGCTATACCAATCAGCATAATTAAACCGATCAGAGCCATAATATTCATTGTTTGTCCCATGATAAAAAACAACAGAATGGTTCCAACTGTCGCCATCGGAACTGTCAGGATGATGGTAAAGGGATGAATGAGAGATTCAAATTGAGAGGCTAAAACCATATACACAAGGATCAGCGACAAAATCAGGGCAAAACGCAGACTGCCCATTGATTCTTTTCTTTTGAGCTCTTCTCCAGCCTGTCTGATATAGTATCCCGGAGGAAGAGTGATAGCATCAAATTGTTCATCGAGCTGACTCACTACTTTATCAATTGGTTTATCATTACGAATTTCAGCTGAAACCTGACCTACTCTATTCTGGTTTGTTCTGATTATTTCTTTTGGGGCATTGACAATCCTGATAGTTGCGACATCACTTAGGCGCAATTCACTATTACCTGCAGTAAGAACAATATCTTCAAGTTGGCTAAAACCAACATCTGGTAGTCGTATCGTTATATCCTTCAATTCCCCTTCATGCTCAAACTGTCCGGCATCAGCACCAGTCAAAACAGCCTTAAGCTGATTGATTATCTCATCAATTGAGATACTATAAATCCCGGCCCTATAACGATCAATAACCACTTCAATTTCAGGTGCTCCCTGTTCAAAACTTCCCTCAACATTGAAAAGATCCTCAGAATTCAGCATAATTTGCTTCACCTGTTCTGTAAGAGGCTCAATAAGATCAAACTCTTCTCCAACAACCTCAACCACAATAGGAGCTTCATCAGTACCAAGAGTAGCCTGCAGAGCAGTTTCATCCTGGATAAACTTTACTTCGAGATTAGACATATTAGCTACCAGTACACCAAGTTGTCTAATAATCTGACTGGATGTCATTGTTGCATCATCGCTCAGAAGAACTTTTATGGAGGCAGTATTTTCATTTTCAAAAACCGTAGCTGTATTTGATCCGCTGGACGCAGGACCAATCCTTGCGTACAGGGTGGCAATATCATCGCCAAGCAGTTCGGTAATCATCTCATCCAGAGTATTCACGGCCTGTTCTGTGCGCTCAATTTGGGTTCCTTCAGGCAACTTCAATTCCATAGTAAACTCTCTGGTCTCTGTTCTTGGCATAAACTCGCTACCTATCTTCGGAACCAAGAAAGCTGTACCAACTACAATAGCCAGTGTCAGAAACATTACCATGGTTTTCACCTTTAAAATGCCAGTCAATATTTTTGGATACCAAGAAAAACCAATGGCTTTACTTATTGTTTTAGTAGATTTTATGCGAATGAATTTGGAAAACAACATTGGTATAACCAGAATAGCTACAACTAAAGAACTCACCAGGGAAAAAGCTACTGTCCAGGCCTGATCTTTAAAAAGTTCACCTGATGCACCCTGCATATAAACGATAGGGAGAAAAACCACAATTGTAGTCAAGGTTGAAGCAGTAATTGCCCCACCTACTTCTGCTGTTCCGGTAATAGCGGCTTCTTTAACCGACAAGCCACGCTCAAGGTGCCGGAAGATATTTTCCATTACCACAATAGCATTATCAACCAACATTCCTGCACCAAGAGCCAAGCCACCCAAAGTCATCACATTGATTGTCAGTCCATTAAAATACATCAGATTAAATGTAGCAATAATGGATATCGGAATAGCAATGGAGGCAATCAGAGTAGTACCTATCCTTCTAAGAAAAATAAACAGAATAAAAACAGCCAGAACGATTCCTATCAAGGCAGTGTTCTCCACTTCACCGATTGCACTGGAAATAAATTTACCCTGATCCTGGATAATCTGAAAAGAATAACCTGGGAGTGCTCTCTCGATCTCAATCAGAGCAATCTCCAATTCTTCAACTGCCTTAACAGTATTAAATTTTGGTTCCTTATAGATTCCTAGTCCTATACTTCTAACGCCATTAATTCTAACAATATTAACTGGCTCCTTATTCTCAAAATTAATGTCAGCAACATCTGACAAGAAAATGGGTACACGGTTAGGATTCTCTTCCTGGGCTGAAGACTCAGCTTGCTGAAAGCCAATAATTAGTTTCCGCAGATCATCAAGTTCTTCAAAAATACTGACTCCCTTGATAACATACTTGGTTCCCATCTCAACGATACTTCCTCCTGACACGTTACGATTGTAGTTTTGGATTTGCGCACTGATAGTATTTGTGCTAACACCAAAAGCCTCCATTCTGTATGAGTCGGTTTTAATAACCACCTCATTCTCCTCCATTCCTTCAAGCTTCACATCAGCCACTCCTTCAAGGCGGATCAGCTCATTTCGAATATAATTCTCAGCCACTTTACGAAGCTCATTCATATCCGTAATTGATTCATGCTGCATACCCACCAACAAAACAGGTGTTTCATTAGGATCATGCTGAGTGATCAAAATCTCATCTAAGTCGCCATTCTGATTATAGGATCCAAGAGCCTTCTGCAATTCCAAAAAGGCCTCATCCATATCTTTATCCCAGGCATATTCAACAGCTATTTGAGCTGAACCAACCCTGGTCATAGATGATACTCCTATAACATCAGCCTGGCGGATGGAAAGGGATTCAATCTGATCTACAAATTGTTTCTCTATCTCTTCTGGTGGTCGCTCACCAGCAGTCAGCTCCACGTAGATACGTGGATTATTCATTGCCGGCATGAGGTCTGTTCCAAGCTTTCCGAAGGAAATAAATCCTAAGAGGATAACCCCAAGGATCAGCATGGTGACTGTTACCGGATTATTGACAGAAAATTGGGTGATCTTCTTCATAATGAAGCAGTTTCCTTATTTAATTAACGAATAATCTTCACTTTAGACCTGTTACCTAAGGTTTCAAATCCTTCAGTAACTAATCTATTATTCAATTTTAGTCCTTCAAGTACCTCAACCTGATCCGGGTTTTCCAATCCGGTTTTGATAGTTTTTTCATAAGCAGTATTCTGCTCGACAATAAAGACTGATTTTCCTCTTTGACGTGAAACGATAATATCTTTAGAAACAACAATAGTGCTGTCTTTACTGTTGGTAACAATCTCAGCTCTGACGTAACTACCAGGACGTAAACGCAGATCAGCATTATTTACTGTAATTATCCCTTTAAAGTTTCTGGTATCAGGATTTATTGCCGGACTCATTTGAGAAATGCTTCCCCAAAGAGTATCATCAGGCATAGTATAATTCAGAATTCTAACCTTCTGGCTCACATTGATTTTTGCAAGATTTTTCTCAGGCAGCTGAATTTCCATAAATAATTTCTTATAATCCATTATGCTAAATAATTCAGCATTCGATTGGATTTTGTTACCTGGAGTATAGTATGTAAGATCAACAATAACTCCATTAAAAGGAGCCTTCACTTGCATTTTAGCCATTTGAAGTTTGGCATTTTCCAAAGTATACTGAGCATTAATAAAGGTTTGCTCAGCAGTATTCAGAGTTCTAAGCGTTTCACCTCCTTTTTCATATAGTGACTTAATCTTTGCTAACTCAGACTTCGAGATCTCAAGATTCATCTCTTTTGATTTGATCTGGATATTGTTGACGTATTCCTCATCTTCAATGGAAACAACAACATCGCCTGCTTTCACAATATCTCCTAAGACCCACACACGACCAGAACGAGGATTATTCAATAATTTATACTTACCACTCATTTCTGAAACCAGTTTCACTTCCTTGGTTGGAAGAACGGTTCCATTAGTAGTAATAAACTCTTCAATAGATTGATACTTAATATCAATGATTGATACGGGAACAGCAACATCTGCCTCTGCATCAGGCTCTTCATTCTTGCAACCTGCCAGAACAGTAAGAAAAAACAGAGGAATCAGGGTGTACTTGATGAGTGTATTTCGTTTCATGGTTTATTTATTTTTTATTTCTTCAGGAACAACAGAGGTCTGGGTTTCCCAGTCGTATAAGGTTTGGATCTTCATATTTAATAACTCGAGTTTATAATTGATCATAGCATTTGACAGATCAATTTTACTTTGGGAAAGCTGATTTTGGTATAGACTAAGATCCATTCCTGTCAGGTCTCCATTTTTATAACGCTCATAATTGATTTCATAAGTTAGTTGAGCATTGCGCTCACTCTGATGAGATATATCGATCTGTATCAGAAGGTTTTGCAAATTCCTATACACTTCCCTGATTCCAATAATGATATCATTTCTTTCGTCAGCCAAAGATAATTCAGATGATTTTATCGAAATTTCAGCAGCTGCGATCCGGGCTTTTCTTTCTCCCCAATCAAAAATCGGAATTTGTAATGAAAGTGCAAGCTGCTCATTATCAGTTGGAGAATCATATATATTTGGCAGGTTTTTATTATCACCAAAGAGTCCTACTTCAACCGAAAGATTTCCACGAAACTCATTAATTGATTTTGTCTGGATGAGACTAAACTGCGCATTTTGAATATCAATTTCTCTCTGGCGTAGTTCCAAACGGTTTGCTAATCCCATTTCAATTGATTTTTTAAGGTCAATTGGAACTGAATCAGTCTGAACATTAGCCAAAACGGCTAACTCTTCATAAATATCCATGCCAATCTGCACTTTGAATTGGTCTTTAGCATTTTCAAGTGAAACTATTGCATTCTTAAGTGATGAATTACTCTTTGCCAGGTTTAACTCAGCCTGGTATAACTCTTCAAGAGCAGCAAGACCTCCTTCTACCTTATTCTTTATAATATTGAAACTCTCAACCTGGTTAGCATACTCCTCTTCAGTTATCTGCAAACTCATCTGTTGCTGATGAACACTATAGAAGCCTTGCGCAACCATTCTTTCCAGATTCAGCATTTGCATAGCAAAACTAAGCTCTGCATTTTCAAGATCCAGCTCAAGTTCCTGCAGTACCTGCCTGGTTCTGTTATATGTAAAAAGCGGTTGATCATAACGGAGAAAAAGATTATTAGTGAAAGTTTTATTCCTGGCATCATTTATCTCACTATAGCTATTTTGCCACCTGAGTTGATTGCTTATAGAAATATTTCCATCTGTCCAAATCAAAGGTTGAGACACCGTCAGAGCACCAGAGCTACTCAAGTTGTCTTTGGTGTACCACTCATTGTAATACTCATTAAATCCACGATCATGAGAGTACTTCAAGGGATTAACATTGAAGCTGAAGTTTGATTTAAGAGATGCTTTCTGAGCTTTAAGTAACTCCTGAGACCTGTCCATATTCAATTGAACACGCTTAATATCAGGACTATGCTTTGCTGCCACTGAGATAGCATCCTGAAATCTCAGAACTTGCTGCCCTTTTCCTTTAACTGATATCATCAGCATCGGAATAAAAATTAACAGAATGAAGCTTAATCTTTTCATCATATAGAAATTTGTTGTTGTTTTTATTGTTTTTCCCATTTCACAGCATCGGCTACTACCAGCCTTCCGGTATTCTCATTAGTCAGTCTTATTTTTGCCTTTCCTGGAGAAAGGTAGAAAGACCCCAGCATATTCCAGCCATCCTCAATGTTAGATAATGCTTTTGACACCTCATCTTCACCATCATCGTGAAAAACGGTATAATGATACACATCTTTTATATCAGATTCACCTCCACGGCCACTCCCCCGATCACCTCCGCGTCCTCTGAATCGACTCATGCGTGCAACCATTGAGTTAAGATAACAATATACGTCATAGTACCCTGCTTCAGTAATATCCATTTCCCATTCAACATATCTTTCGCCTTCACCACTTCGTGTATAATGAGCTGAACGAATATAATCACCATAAAACCCAGTTTGGGTTGTTAACGACCATGTCAAAGGAGGTCGCCAGACATTCAAACCCTGATACTTAAAATCAGATTTTTTTTGATCTATTCCGAGAATTCCTGAAAGTTTATTTGAGGTTCCTTCTTCATGAACAGAGAAGCCTCTATCCTCATTATCTACTATCAGCTCATTTGGCTGGGCAAGAGTAGTCACAAGCTCTGTTTGCTTAGCTAATTCACTACCCTCCATTCGATTTTTCTCGATATCCGGGAAGGGATAAGTAAGGTTAGCTGGAAGGTTAGATGAGATTAAAGTATTAACCGACATCATTCGTGGCTGGTCATCAAGAATGAGAGCATACTCATAAGCAGTTTGAGCAGGAACAAGGTAAAGATGGTTTGTAGCATCATCGCGTCCTGCAAGAGAATATGTTGTAATTTGGGCGCTTCTCACTCCCCCCATGCCCATGCCACCCATACGTCCACCTCTACCACCAGTACGAAAGCTGACATTAACCATGCCATCCACATTCCCTGTATTGGAAATGGTAAAGAAGATCTGGAAAACAGTATTCTCTCCCTCCTGTATCTCATAATTCCTCACATCTGTTACCAAAAATGACGGCAAATCAGTTCCCTGATACCAGTTCTCCATAAAAGAACTAATATCAATAGAATAACTATCCAAAATCCTTTGAGCAAAATCATCGAACAGAACATCAGTATACCTTGAACCTTCGAGTTCACTTGTAATAAATGAGATAAACTCATCTGTTCCTATTGAAGCCTCAAGGTAATTAAAGAGTTGTTTTCCTTTAGACTCTATCACTGATTGCAGAATATTCTTCTCATCAGGGATATTTAATAATTCAGCAAATGAATTCTCTACCAGAGACAGATTAGCTTTCTCCTCGCCTGACATTCCCCCCATACTTCTTCCGAATCCACGTGTTACATTTATCTTGCTTCCAATATATGATTCGAGAGTTGCATTGATCATTTGAAACTCATCAGAAACAAAATTATTGGCATAAACAAAATAGTTTGGAAATATGCTCCATGGTGGAGCATCTGACTCAGAAGAGCTATAACTCCCTCCACGCATAATCATCCTGTAATTCGTCACACCCTGGATGAAGTTATTTTTAATCAAATTCATAAAAATCTGAGCTTGAAGATCCTCGTCTGTTGACATGTCATCTCTATCTAGTGCTCTGTCGATAGCCCGATCCAGTTCCTTACGTATGTTTCCACGTTTCAGAAATGATAGGTTCTCAGGATAAAGAATCATTCCTGGCTGCACATAATCATATCCTTTTGCCCACATCCTGTCATACGAATAAAACTGTACCGGAGCTTCTACCAGTTTCATAAAATCATAGGGATAGCTCAAGCCAAGACTTCTTTGGTAATCCTCGAGGGTTTCATTCACAAGCATTGGTAATGTATCGGCCAAAAGCCCAAGAATTTCAAAAAAACTATCATGCCCTTTATAATAGTGAATCTCAAGCAGAAGACTATCTAATTCAAGACTTTTACTCTCATAATTACCGATAACCAGGCTAATTCCATGGAAAGGAGTTTGAGAGTCAAAACTCCAATTATCGCCATCATGAGATGATTTACCCTGAGAAATAGGTATCATTCCTCCCTGTGTTGTTACTTCAAGATTGTAACTGCTGAATTGCTTCACCGGCATCACCGATAGGTTTGATCCAAAGGTTCCACCCGAAACAGGATACCAAACAGATTCAGGGGTGAGTAAAACATAATCCTTTTGGATAATACCATGCCGCTTAGGTGAAGCAACAATAAAACTCGGACCATGCTTAGTTGTCAGATTTTCATCTGAAATATCTAAATAGCAGATTCTTTCATCGATAACGCCCTGATAAGAAAAATCAATTTTCACTTTTCCTGTAACACCAGATGGTTTTTGCACTCTAACAATATGCTTCTCACGCTGAAAATCCACAGCATCACCATTTATACTACATTGAGCTATAATTAATCCTGGGTTAAGTGAAAACACCAGGGTTTCTGGAAGCTCAGAAGCATCCTTTTCAGAAACCAGACTAGCAACTACAGATATAGATCCATCCAGATGCTCCAATTTAAGATCATAAGTCTCAATTTGCACAACTGGTAACTTACTAACCATATCATTCAGTTCTTTCACCTCCTGTCTGAACTCCTTATCGTTATTAAAGCTGGTCCAGTAGGTAAATCCACCACCCAATCCCAAAACAAGTAGTCCCAGCATTAATACAAAAGAGAGTATTGAAAGCGGACGAGATTGAGGCAGACGTTGTAGGAGAAGAATTGTAGCAAAAATAAAGGCTAATCCAAGAAAGAGGTAGATACCACGATGCAGCAGTATCTCCTGTAGGTTCCCTGATCCAATTAGGTCAGACCACATAAACGGAAAGGTAAAAGCCATATAATCAAAGAGATGATTGACTTTATCCTGAATAAAAAACAAACTCAAGGCAGCTAATCCTAATAATACAACCAGAGTTACAGCCTGATTTCGAATCAGAGACATAAGCAGAAAAGCCAGTCCCAGAGTAAAAATAAGAGTAGGAAATCCTAACAAAAATGGATAAAGCAGGTAAGCCAAATAATCAACATCAACACCTGATATCACAATATTGATGATTAGAGCCATCAGAAATACCAGAAAATTCAAAATACCAAAAACCAAAACTACACCCAAGGTCTTTCCCCAAACATACTCCCAGTTAGTCATGGAGCGAGTGTAGATTACCTCAGTAGTATCCAGCTTTTTATCTCTTTTAAGGAAGTCTGAGGCAAGGAATATGGCAAGCAGAGCCTGGGCAATATTAAGAAAGGCCATATTCATATAGGGGATATTTGAAATAATTGAGCGAATTGCCCAGTTATTATCTCCACTTTCTGTGAGAGTGGCTATATTCATTCCTAATAGAATCAACAGAGTTAAAACGGAAAAGATTCTAAAAAACCAGCTTCTTAAGAGAGTTCTTAATTCGAAGCGGGCCACGGTGCGTATGTTATCAATAAATCCCATAATCAAATGTGCTTAATCCTGGTTTTTTAAATCGTGTTCCATAAAATAAACATAAGCATGTTCAAGATTTGGCTCTACTAAGGTGGCAGGCATTTCAGTAAACTCATCGGCAACAATCTGCATTTCCCAGCCATTTACAGACGGAATTGTTGAGATCACATTATATTTCTCGTTCACTCTATCAAATTCAGCATTTGACACGCTCAATTGAAATACATGACCTTTGGCCTTGGCTATCAATTGGTCAGGTGAGCCGTTGAAAACCAGCTGTCCATCATCTAACAGCGCCATATCGTTACATGTACTTGAGATATCACTAACAATATGCGTTGAAAGAATAATGATCATTTCCTTTTCTGTCATTTTTGAGAGCAGATTTCTGAACCTGATTCTTTCATCCGGATCAAGACCTGTTGTTGGCTCATCAACAATCACTATTTTAGGATCTCCTATCAAGGCCTGAGCAATACCCAATCGTCTTTTCATCCCCCCTGAAAGCTTGTTGGCCTTACGATCGCGAACATCAAACAGGCCTACCTGTTCAAGCATCGCATCTACTTCAGAATTTCTTTTCTTTGAATCCCGAAGACCGGATAGACGAGCTGAATAATCAAGGAACTCCCAGGTACTAAGCTTGGCAAAAAAGCGAAAATCCTGAGGTAAATACCCCAGAACTGATCTCACCTTTCGTCGGTTTTTTTGCAAATCCAAACCATTCACAGTAATCTTCCCCTGTGAAGGTTTCATCAGAGTTACCAGGATTTTCATTAGTGTTGATTTACCTGCTCCATTCGGACCAAGCAATCCAAACATACCATCCTTGATCTCAAGATTGATATCTTTTAGTGCCCGGTTTCCATTGGGGTAAATCTGAGTAAGGTCTTCAATTGCTATATTCACAATAATAAGATTCTTCGTTATAAACTTAAAAGTTGGATAAAAATACAACGAAAGGGTTTAAAAACCATTTGTTAAAAGATGTTAAACAAAAAAAAAGGCTTTCTGAACATTCAGAAAGCCCTTTTTGAGAGTAATAACTCATTATTGCTGTAATTTTTTATCCATGTGGAATCCCAGAAAATAGCCTGAGACCAAGCCCAAGCCCCCAAAAATAAAGACAAACCCAACCACAAACAGTTCGATTTGATTAATCATAAAAGCCTGTTCTATCAGAACTGCCAAAACAAAACCAAGTCCTAAGCCAATCAAAAACATACCAAATTTAAGAGTGAATTTTATATGATTATAAGTCTTGCGCTCTCTTGGCTGTTTGGTTTCTTTGAACAGACTGACTTGTGTACCCTGCTCAATCATTGCCATCCGCTCCTTATTTCGGGTTACATAATACATATAAAAGATTCCGAAGGCGGAGGCGAATAATGCGACAAAAATGGCTGCTACCTGCATGATAATAATTGTTTAATTAATACTTGTAATTCATCCTTTGGACGCACAATAATAAATATGGTTACAAAAAATGTAACCAGCCAATGCTTTTCTGCGTCTAATAACTGAATGCAGCAGAAAAAAGACATTGAAATAATTGCATCAGTTCTGAAAGGAAATACGAATGATTTCGGATTGCTGATCGATCGGTATCAGGATAAGGCATTCAGACTTAGTATTAGTATATTAAAAAATGAAGATGAGGCTCAAGAGATCACTCATATGGCATTTATCAAAGCTTATGAAAATTTAGGTCGCTTTAAAAATGAAGCCAAATTCTCAACATGGTTCTTTAGAATAGTTTATAATCTTTGTATTAGCCATCATCGATATGAACAAAAATTCTCGCGTGATATTTCTCCGGAAGAAACTGCAGATTTGGCTCCAGCCGAATTAAATGAAGGAATAAAATATCTGAATCGTAAAGAGCAACAAAAATATATCGCCAGAGCATTTGAGTGCCTGGCTTCAGATGATCTGGTACTTGTGAAAGGATATTACATGGAAGATCTGGATATGAATGAATTGGCAGCAATTACAGGCTTGAGTATTTCTAATGTCAAAGTGAAATTATTCAGAGCCAGAAAAAGACTCTACCTGGAACTTGAAAAATGTCTGAAAGATGAATTGATGTCCTTAATTGAAGAAGCATGAAAACACTACATAAACAAGATCTTATTTTACAGAAAATACTCAGCAATGTTGAGTTGCCTAAGGCACCAGAATCAATGAAATCAAACATACTGCACGAAATATCCAGTTTATCAATTTCTGCAAAGCAAGAAACCAGAATACCCGGATTATCAGTTTTGATTACTGTTGCCTTAGTTTTATTGATTTGTCTGATTTGGACAATAACATCCACAACTGGCTTGGAGTGGAGTGTGCCAGGCATTCAAGATATAAGCCTTCAGGCCAATTTTGACAAGTGGCTGACACAAGCAAATCAGCTTTTTGATAGCATATTTGATATTAGTCTGACAAACAATGGGAAGTGGAAATATTATGCTGTTGGAGGACTTATACTCTTTTGGTTCTATTTCTTGGTTAATATGGTTTTGGATAAGCTAACTAAATCAAATAGAAACTATTCTGTATAACTACCTTTTTTCATTGTCCAGATAAAAGGGATAGCAGCGATACCACCCAACACCGATATTTTATAGGTCATTGCTAAGCCAATTCGATCTGCAATGAAGCCCATTATCATAATCATCACAGCATTTAAAAGAAAGTTAATGGTGAAGTAAATGCCATTAATAAAAGTTTTATTTGGCCCCTCGGTATTGTTAACTACTGCCAATAGTATTGGATTTGGGGCAAAAAGAAAGACACCCATAATCAGCAGAACCGGTATAGCATAAATAGGATCAAGCTGGGTGAATAACGCCATCAATAAGGGTGTTGAAACTGCCACGATACGCAACACCTTCCTGTTTCCAATTTTATCAGCCAAAGGTCCTGAAATTAACGTCCCAGCCACTCCTGCTGCCTGCAGAATAGACAGAGAAGCTCCTGCTATCCATATCGAATATCCTTCACCACTTAGATATGTGGGTAAATAGAGTGTAAGAGAAGATTTGATGGCTCCAAACATAAATGTAAAGCCAGAAAGACTGATAAACATTGGGAGTAAACTCCTGAATATTTGATAATAATTTGTCTTTATCTGCCTCTGATGGAAATCCTTTCTGATTTCAATATCCTTAAGCCTGTAAAACAAGAAAATGGAAGCCAGTATTCCTACAGGCATTAACTTCCAGGTTTCTTCTAGTCCCCATAATGAAACAGCTGCAAGAATTGCAATCGGACCAGCGGTTCTGGCCAATTCTCCTCCAACCATAAAGAAACTCATCCCCATCCCTAATTTGTCGCCTGATACTTTTCGGATCATTACAGGACTAGGCACATGAAAAAAGGCAGAACTGAATCCAGAGACCAACATAACCACTGCCAGAACAGTAAAATTAGGGGCAATTCCTATCAAGCTCATACTCATAGCAGTTATTGCAGGAGTCAGAATAATAAAATATCTGGCTTGAACACGCTCAGCAAGAATTCCGATTAAAGGATTGAAAAGAGTTGGAATTCTTTGAAATACAGACAGTATTCCAGCCTGGAATAAATTAATGCCCAATTTTTCAATGAGCAAAGGCAAAACAGGCGCAAGAAAAGCAGTATACACATCATGAAAGAAATGAGCTGCCGATATTACGAGTACGTTCGTATTTTGAGGTTTTTTCGACTGCTTCATATCATTTCGGAGCAATTCGATATAGGAAAAATGCGATCAGGGAAAAAATTATATTTGGAATCCACACCCCTACTATAGGCTTCAAACTACCAGAAATAGAGAATTCTTTAGAAATCTGCATAAACAGGATATAAGAAAAAGTCAGAGCGATACCAAAACCAATGTGCATACCCATTCCTCCACGCATCTTCCGCGTAGATAAGGTCATCCCAATAATGGTCATAATGAAAACTGCAAATGGAGCAGCTGACCTCCTGTATAATTCAATATAATACTGTGTACTCTCCTGTCCCCGCGATTTTTCTTGTCTGATGAACTGCTTCAATTCAGGAGTAGGCATAGACTCCACAATGTTATGAGTTCGTTTAAACTCTTCAGGGTACATATTTAATGCAGTATCAATATCCACTCCATAAGTCATGGTCTCATTAAGACCATCCACTTCCCTGATCCAGTAATTATGTGCTCTCCATTTTTTCTTTGCAGTATCCCAACGAATATAATCAGCCATCATCTTAGAAACCAATTGTCCATCCTCAATTTTCTCCAGAGAAAACTTAGATCCCCAATCCGTACGTGTGGTATAAGTTTGAATATAAACGAATGTGTTGGGCGACAATTGCTTGTGGATATTTCTTTCCGTATTTCTATAGTGTTTATTAAAATACCTCTCTTCAAACTTCAAACGATTAACATTAGCATAGGGAATGACATAATTCCCCATAGCAAAAGTAAAAATGGCGATAAAGGCAGCTGAAACAAAATAGGGCCGCATGAGTCGCCTGTAACTCACTCCGCAGGAAAGAATGGCAATAACTTCTGAATGAGTAGCCATCTTAGAAGTGAAATAGATCACTGCAATAAAAACAAAAAGATGAGTGTACAGATTAGAAAAGTAAGGAATGAAATTCAAATAATAATCGAATAATACAGCATTAAGGGGAGCGTCCTTCTCAATAAAATCATCTACTTTTTCTGAAAAATCAAACACAACACTCACCACAATAATAAGAGCCAGAGCAAAAAAGAAGGTGCCCAGAAACTTTCTTATGATATAGTAGTCAATCTTTTTCACCTCAGTAATTCTATAATCTACTTGCCAATATTTTAACCATTCTATTTTTCCAGGGGGTAAAAGATCCGGCATTAATCTGTTCACGGGCTTCTCTGACTAACCAAAGGTAAAAAGCCAGATTATGAATAGAAGCAATTTGCGCTCCCAGTCGTTCTCCACTAACAATCAAATGTCTGAGATAGCCCTTTGAATATGCCTTATCAACAAAAGATGTTCCATCCGGGTCGATCTGACTAAAATCGGATTTCCATTTTTCGTTTCTCATGTTCATTATTCCATTCTGCGTAAAGAGCATTCCGTTTCTTCCATTTCTTGTTGGCATCACACAGTCAAACATATCAACTCCTCTGGCTATGCCTTCCAAAATATTAACCGGTGTACCTACACCCATTAGATAACGTGGTTTTTCAACAGGAAGTATGCCATTAACAATCTCCAGCATGTCGTACATATCTTCTACAGGCTCACCAACAGATAATCCTCCGATAGCATTAGCATCCATTCCTTGCGCTGCAATGAATTCAGCTGATTCTTTGCGGAGCTCAGGATACACACTACCCTGAACAATTGGAATAAAACACTGACTATGTCCGTACTTAGCTTCTGTAGATTTAAAATGTTTTATGCCCCTACTCAACCATGAATGAGTAAGATTCATCGAATCTCTGGCGTATTTTGGATCACAAGGATAGGGAGTACACTCGTCAAAAGCCATCATGAAATCGGCTCCAATATCGCGCTGAATATCTACAACATTTTCAGGCGTAAATAAGTGTTTGGAACCATCTATATGTGAGGCAAAATAAGCACCTTCTGCCTTTAGTTTGCGGTTAGCAGCCAGTGAAAAGACCTGATAGCCACCACTATCAGTCAAAATCGGACCTTCCCATCCCATGAATTTGTGTAGGCCTCCGGCAGCCTTCATCACTTCCATTCCCGGACGTAAATACAAATGATAGGTGTTACCAAGAATAATTTCAGCCTTGATATCATCTTTTAACTCCCTCTGGTGAACAGCTTTTACTGTTGCAGCTGTTCCTACCGGCATGAAAATAGGGGTCTGAATTATCCCGTGATCAGTCTCAATAAGTCCTGATCTGGCCTGACTGTCAATATCTGATTTTATTATCCTGAAATTCATCTGAAATACGCTAATTTGCAAAGATAGACAAAAATTCAGCTAGGATATTTCGTGGTACTACCAATTCTAGTATCTTTATTTTCAAAGTAGTGATAAAGACCCACGGTCGATAATCCCTGATCTGCAAATGATTAAAAACCTTTTTGAAATTGAACTTCAAACCCCGACTGATTGGATTTGGCTTTTTGTCGGAATTCTGTTACTCCTTGCATTAGGAATACAGCTGTATTATCTGTTTGGTGTATACCTTAAATTGCTTGTTTTTAACAAAAAGGATGTAAAATCAACTACAGATCCGGTTTCGGTAATTATTTGTGCCAGAAATGAAGCAGAAAACCTAAAACACTTTCTACCATCAGTGTTAAATCAGTTTTATCCTGAATTTGAAGTCATTGTTGTCAATGACGGTTCTACTGATCAAACAGCCGAAGTTCTGGCAGAAATTAAAAGGCAGTACCCTCTGCTGTATGTAACTGAAATAGAGCATCGTGATGATTACCCAAAGGGGAAAAAGCTGGCACAAACAATCGGAATCAAGGCCGCTAAATATGATCAGCTACTTTTTACCGATGCCGATTGCGAACCTGCTAGTCCTAATTGGATTCGCCAAATGCAGTCAAACTTCCTGAACCAAACTGAAATTGTTTTGGGTTATGCACCTTACTTTCCTGAAAAGGGCTTACTCAATAAATGGATCCGCACCGACACTCTGTATATTGCCATGCAATACCTTAGCCTGGCTATCCAAAAGAAACCATATCTAGGTGTTGGAAGAAACATGTCATACCGAAGATCACTATTTTTTAAAAATAAAGGTTTTGCATCTCACTTGCACCTTGTTTCAGGAGATGATGATCTATTTATTAATGAAACGAGTACAGCTTTTAATACGGCAATTGAGATTCATCCTGAAAGCTTTACCTATTCTAAACCAAGCAGTAGTTGGAAGCAATGGACACGACAAAAACGAAGACACCTGACAACTAGTAAGGTATACAAGAAAAGCAATAAAAGGAGGTTGACAATAGAACTGCTATCGAGAGAAGCAGTTTACCTGCTATCTATACTTTTGCTTAGTCTGGGATTCTTTAAAGGATATGTAATATCAATTCTTTTTATACGTTTTATCTCTTATGGTATTATCTTTAAACTCGTTATGAACCGTTTGAAAGAGAAAAAATTATTCTTACTTTCGTTCATATACGATTTTTTATGGCCCTTTCTTGGCGCCTACCTTATAATTACTACTAAACACAAGAAAAAGCCAAGTAGATGGAAATAGGCTCAAATTTATCCAATCGTGCCAAGCTTGATTTAGATTTGGTGCTTCTGGCAGTTGCTGGCGATCAGAATGCTTATGCTCAACTTCTAAGGAGGTACTGGGATTCTATCTTCTTTATGCTTCTGAAGATGGTTCACAACAAGGATGATGCTGAGGACTTAACTATTGAGGCCTTTGGTAAAGCGTTTAAAAAACTATCTAACTACACTCCTGAGTTTGCTTTTAGTACATGGTTATTTAAAATTGCTAATAATAATGCAATCGACTTTATCCGAAAGCAAAAAGGAAAAACTGTTCCGATTGATAGCCAGGGCAGAAACCAGGAAGATGAAACAATGATCCAACTCCCATCCAACGACCTTGACCCGGAAGAGGAGTTAATAAAAAAACAAAAGGCTATACTTCTACAAGAAGTTGTTGATCAACTCAAACCCAGATATAGCCGACTTGTGAAACTGCGATACTACAAAGAGTATTCTTATGAGGAAATTGCCAAGGCTCTGGAATTACCTATTGGAACTGTTAAAGCTCAGCTATTCAGAGCAAAAGAATTATTGTCAACCATTCTTAGAGATAAAGAAATCTAAGTGGATATCATATTAAAATATTTCCCAGAACTTAGTCCTGTGCAAATCGATAGATATCGAAAGCTGGAAGATCTATACCTGGATTGGAACAATAAAATCAATGTATTATCAAGAAAGGACATGAATCAGCTTTATGAGCGACATGTTTTACACTCCCTTTCTATTGCCAGATTTCATTCATTTGCTGCCAATACCCAAATTATGGATGTTGGCACAGGTGGAGGATTTCCAGGAATCCCTCTGGCCATCCTCTTCCCTGCCTGCAAATTTACTCTGGTCGACAGTATCGGGAAAAAAATAAAAGTCGTTAATGAAATCTCTAAAGCTCTCAAACTAGACAATATAGAAGCTCTGAATACGAGGGCTGAAATGCTCTCTGAGAAGTATCACTTCGTTGTATCCAGAGCTGTAACTGCAATGCCTAAATTTTTACCCTGGGTTAAAGATAGCTTCAGACAAGATCAAACCGGAGAATTGAAAAATGGGATTATTGCCCTTAAAGGCGGTGACCTTACTGAAGAACTTAAGCCTTTTCAGAAGAATGTAAGAATTGTAGATCTACATGACTACTTCGAGGAGGAATTTTTCCACACAAAAAAAATCATCTATTTACCTGCATAATATTTTACACATAGATTTGTTCTTTTCAATATAAACTTTACCTTTGCAAACCGAATTTGAGTACGATAATAAAGGATAAATAAAATGAAACGCACATTTCAACCATCTAAGCGGAAGAGAAAAAACAAACATGGATTTCGTTCACGTATGGAATCTGTAAGCGGACGTAGCGTTTTAGCATCGCGCAGAGCTAAAGGAAGAAAGAAACTTTCTGTTTCTGACGAACCACGTCATAAAGTATAATCTTCTTCTCAAGAATTTATTTATTTCCATAGTCTGACTTCAAACCAGTCTGACTTCAAATCCAAAGAAATACTTGCGGCAAGTAAATAGGAATGATAAGGATATACATCCCTATCATATTCCATTTGTATCAGACTATCTGCAATCCATTTGGAGTTATACTTATCAAACAATAAATATATTCCATCCATTTTATCAATCTCCGCTAGTCGTTCAAGCAGATTGTTCTCCTGACCAACAAATTCTGGTCCCTGCATCCAATCGAGTGGCATAGGATTTTGAGAGTTCAACAGCGGATATATTAAACTGGCATTTGGCAAAACAACAAATCTGCCTTCTGGCTGTTCCAAATCAGAGTAAATTCTTTTAATCTCTTGCAAATACTCATAGGTTCTGGGATTTGTTTTTATCTTTCCCATCCCAGCATATTCCAATTCCATTGTAAAATGCAGGCTTCCTGAATCAAGATCCCGGTAATTATTCGACTTCTGGCCAAAAATACCCAGGCCCACCATCAGAATTGCAGAAATGACCAAGGCGATTCTTCTGACATAGGCAAGACTAAACACATGCCAAGTGCCAGATGGTATAGATGATACAATAAGCAGAACTATTGTTCCTGCAAGAATCCCCATTGAAAAAACAGGAGCATTATCACCCAATGAAATCGAGGATGTCCATGAGATAAGGATTACCCAAAATGATAAGCGGCGAAAAACACTTCCCTGATCAGAAAAGAAACCCCTGACAATTAGAAGAACTAATAAAAACCAAAAGAAAATAAAACTGTATGAGAATAAGTTTTCCGGACGAACAAAAACCATGATTATTATTACCAGTGTGACAACAAGCAAGGACAAGGCACCCAGTTTAATAGGTCTGGAAAATCTTTCTGCTTTGAGTGAGGAGAGATTCATGAAGCTGGACAATAGAAATCCTCCCAGCAATAAAATATACAAGATCAGCAAAGGTGATCCCCAAAACTCCTGTCCGTATCTGACTATTCCGGTCTGCCATAACTCAGTTCTTCCTGTCATTTGATCCAAGAATAGACTAAATGCCTCGTTTCTAAGCAAAATAAAGCCATATAACCAATATGGGAATAGTCCGAAAACCAAAGATGAAAGCAATCTCCAAATCTTTATATTTTGAATGGATTCAATAAGAATGGCTACTCCCAAAACCAATGTCGGCAGTGCAAAACTTTGTCGACAAAGAGCTGCATAACCAGAAAATAAAAATATCAGGAAATAACGAATCCAGGATTCTGTAACACTAAGCCTTACCTCTTTCCAATTCCAATAAATAAAAAACCCCAAACTAAAAAAGAACAATGCGTCTATGGTAGTCCAGGGAAACAAATTATAATGATTTTGGTTAAGTACAAAGATTAAAACCGACATAAAAACCACCCAGAAGATCTTATCTGGCATTTGTGGCTTTGCCTTTACCAATATCCAGGCCCAGAGGAATGAATAAATCAGATATTGCAATAAAGTAATCCATCGGGCCGACACTTCAAGCGGGAGGGGTGAAAAAAAACTAATAGCATGAAAAATCGCAGAACCTGCAGGTCGAATGCTGATAAAATCAAGATGAGGAACCTGTCCGGCTAATATCCTGAATGATTGTCCTAGAATAACCCCATCATCGCTTGGATTAAAACCTTCTCCCTGAGGTATCTCAAAAAATATATTCACCAGGATTAGCACTAATCCTGTCAAGACAAGAAAGAAAACTGCTTTTGAGTTATTCTTCTTCATGATACTCTTCCTCGGTATTTACAGTCCAGATAGATTCACGTGATGAAATTCCGGCCACAATATTGTCGACTGCTGTCATCGCTGTTAACATACTATGGTCTTGATTATTATACTTATGCATACCATTTCGTCCAACTAGAAAGAGATTCTCAATCTTATCTGTATAAGCTCTGATATGATGAAACTGATCATAACTACCAAAATATGCAGGATAAGTCTTAGGCATACGAACCACTACCCCATCCACAAAATCCTCCTCAAGTGCCAAACCAATAGCAACCAGCTCTTTTACTGCAAGCTTAAGTAATGCCTCATCAGGCATACTCCACAATTGATCTCCTTCACTACAAAAATATTCTAGTCCCAACCAAACTTTTGAATCATCAGCCACCATGTAGGGGCTCCAATTATTAAATACCTGAATTCTACCAACAAGAACATCCGACTCTTGGATATAGATCCAATTATCAGGAACAAAGAGTTGATTTTGCTCACCAGGTGAAATGACATTCATTTTTGTCAGCAACACACCAACTGCAATAAAATCACGATATACCAAGCCTTCAGCAATATTCATTAGAGATTCAGGCATTCTGGGATTCATGCCCAAAACTAAATCCTTGACTGGCATTGTACTAAAAACTAAATCAGCTGAAAACAAACGTCTCTCTTGGTTAGCCTGATTCACAGCCCAAGCTCCGGTAATCTTACCTTCACTTTTATCTAATTGCACTACTTTATGACTCATGTGTAT